>JADLHI010000348.1 GCA_020848895.1 Hyphomonadaceae bacterium | reverse complement strand
GGCCGCGTCTCCGGCCGCGAAGTGATGATCGTCGCCAACGACGCCACGGTGAAGGGCGGCGCGTATTTTCCGATGACGGTGAAGAAGCACCTGCGCGCGCAAGAGATCGCGATGCAGAACAAGCTGCCGTGCGTCTATCTCGTCGATAGCGGCGGCGCGAACCTGCCGCACCAAGCCGAAGTCTTCCCAGACCGCGACCATTTCGGCCGCATCTTCTTCAACCAAGCGCGCATGTCGGGCGAGGGCATCGCGCAGATCGCCTGCGTCATGGGCTCTTGCACCGCCGGCGGCGCCTACGTGCCAGCGATGAGCGATGAGACCGTCATCGTCCGCAACCAAGGCACGATCTTCCTCGGCGGACCTCCGTTGGTGAAAGCCGCGACCGGCGAAGTGATCAGCGCTGAAGATCTCGGCGGCGGCGACATGCACGCGCGCAAGAGCGGCGTCGTCGATCACCTCGCGCAAGATGACGCGCACGCGCTGCATCTCGTCCGCCGCATCGTCGCGAACCTCAATACCACAAAGCGCGTCGGCCTCGATCTGCGCGAACCCATTGCGCCGGGCTACGACGCCGACAGCATCTACGGCGTCATCCCCGATGACGTGCGCACGCCGTACGACGTCCGCGAAGTCATCGCCCGCATCGTTGATGGCAGCGAGCTCGACGAATTCCGCCCGCTCTACGGCCCGACGCTCGTCACCGGCTTCGCGCGCATCTGGGGCTTTCCCGTCGCCATCCTCGCCAACAACGGCATCCTCTTCAGCGAGAGCGCACAAAAGGGCGCGCACTTCATCGAGCTCGCCTGCAAGCGCGGCATCCCATTGCTCTTCCTGCAAAACATTTCCGGTTTCATGGTCGGCGGCAAATACGAAGCCGGCGGCATCGCCAAAGATGGCGCGAAGATGGTGACAGCCGTCGCCTCCGCCGAAGTGCCGAAATTCACCGTGCTGATCGGCGGCTCGTTCGGCGCCGGCAATTACGGCATGTGCGGCCGCGCCTATTCCCCGCGCTTCCTCTTCACCTGGCCCAACTCCCGCATCTCCGTCATGGGCGGCGAACAAGCCGCCAGCGTGCTCGCGCAAGTGAAGCGCGACGGCATGGAAGCGAAAGGCGAGAGCTGGGCGAAAGCCGACGAAGAAAAATTCAAAGACCCGATCCGCGCCCGCTACGAAGAAGAGGGCAGCCCGTATCACGCCACCGCGCGCCTCTGGGACGACGGCATCATCGACCCAGCGCAAACGCGCGATGTGTTGGGGCTTGCGATCAGCGCGAGCTTGAACGCGCCGATACCAGAAACACGCTTCGGCGTGTTCAGGATGTGATGCCATGCTGTTAGAGGTGCAAGGCGATCGACGCATGGAGAACCCGACCGAGCAGCAAGTGCGCGGCGCGATAGAGGGTTTTCTCCACCCGGGCCCGTGGTCCTACGCGCACTTGGTCGACGACCAAGGAAGCTACGTGCAGGCGGCGGGCAACAGACCATGGTGCGTAGTCGAGCGGCGACAACTGGCCCCGCTCAGTCATTTCCGCGCATTCCAGCATACGCCGGTGATCAAGTACGCGGACGGCACCACACTCAACACAGGCGCCGGCGATATTACGTTGCAACACGATGAGTGGTTCTTGCTGCAAGACGCAGTCGAAATATTCCTTGCGTTCCTTCGCGACGAGCCCTTTCCCGTCCAGGTGCAATGGCGGTCGATGAACGAGATGTTCGGCCTATGATTAAATCCGTCCTTATCGCAAACCGTGGCGAGATTGCCCGTCGCGTCATCCGCACCGCGAAGCGTCTCGGCGTCCGCACCGTCGCCGTTTATTCCGACGCTGACGCTAAAGCGCTGCACGTGCGCGAGGCGGATGAAGCCGTGCACATCGGTGCGTCGCCGGCGAAGGAGAGCTATCTGCGTGGCGAGAAGATCATCGCCGCCGCCAAGCAAACCGGCGCCGAGGCGATCCACCCAGGCTACGGATTTCTCTCCGAGAACGCCGATTTCGCGCAGGCGGTGATCGATGCGGGCCTGATCTGGATCGGGCCGAGGCCTGACTCCATCCGCGCCATGGGCTTCAAAGACGCCGCCAAGAAACTCATGGCCGAAGCCGGCGTGCCGACGACGCCCGGCTATCTCGGCGAAGATCAAAGCGAAGAGCGCTTGCAGAAGGAAGCCGACGCGATCGGCTATCCGGTGCTGATCAAAGCCGTCGCCGGCGGTGGCGGCAAAGGCATGCGCAAGGTCGAGAAGAAGGCCGAGTTCAAAGCCGCGCTCGGCTCCGCCAAGCGCGAAGCCGCGTCATCGTTCGGCGACGATCGCGTGCTGCTCGAAATGTACGTGCAACGCCCGCGCCATATCGAGGTGCAGGTGTTCGGCGATACGCACGGCAATGTCGTGCATCTGTTCGAGCGCGATTGCTCGCTGCAACGCCGCCACCAGAAGGTGATCGAAGAAGCGCCCGCGCCGGGCATGAGCGCCGAAGCGCGCAAAGCCGTCACCGATGCGGCGGTGCTGGCGGCGAAAGCGGTGAACTATGTCGGCGCCGGCACCATCGAGTTCATCGCCGACGCCAGCGAAGGCCTGCGCGGCGATCGCATCTGGTTCATGGAAATGAACACGCGGTTGCAGGTGGAACACCCGGTGACCGAAGAGATCACCGGCCAAGACTTGGTCGAATGGCAACTCCGCGTCGCCAGCGGCGAAAAGCTGCCGCTCAAGCAAGAAGAGCTGAAGATCAACGGACACGCCATCGAAGCGCGGCTCTATGCGGAAAACACCGCGGCCGGTTTTCTTCCCAGCACGGGGCCGCTGAAAATTCTGAAACTGCCAACGCTCCGCGGCGATCACGCGCGCGTCGATTCTGCCGTGGAGCAGGGCGATGAGGTGACGCCGTTCTACGACCCGATGATCGCCAAGATCATCATGCACGCCCCGACGCGTCACGAAGCGATCGCGCAGATGCTACGCGAGTGGCGCGATGTCGAAACCTGGCCGGTGAAAACCAATGCCGGGTTCATCTATCGGTGCTTGCGAGATTTTCGCTTCGAGTCCGGCGATGTCGACACCGCTCTGATCGCTTCGCGCGGCGACGCGCTCATGGCGACGCCGGCGCCAAGCGAATCCGTGCGCGCACAAGCCGCCGCCGGTTTCGTGCGCGTGGCTGCGTCGCCAAGCCTCGGTGCGCCATCGACACGCTGCTCGCCGTGGTCGGCGCTGCAGGGCTTCCGCCTCAATGCGGCGCCGTCGGGCCGAATTGCGATGCGTGTTGGCGGTGAGAGCATCAGCGTCGAAGGCGCCCATCTCACCGACGCGTGGCCGCATCATTGCGGTGACGCGATGGTGGTGTTCGACCACGGCGACGTCTACGAATTCACCCTCGACACCGGCGAAGCAGAAGGCGGCGAGCTTGCCGCAGGCGATGGCGCGATCCTTTCGCCGATGCCGGGCAAGATCGTCTCCGTCGCCGCCAAAGCTGGCGCGAAGCTGAAGAAGGGCGATCCGATCCTCGTGCTCGAAGCCATGAAGATGGAGCACACGCTCACCGCGCCGTTCGACGGCAAACTCACCGAACTCAACGCCAAGCCCGGCGCGCAAGTCAGTGAAGGCGTGCTGCTGGCGAAGTTGGAGAAGGACTAATCTGGACCGCCGGCGTCTCGCCGGCGTGCGACGGCGCATGCCGGCGAGACGCCGGCGGTCCATATTAGGCGAACTCCGCTTCCGCTTGCTCGTGATGCCTTACGGCGTCGCCGAACACTTCGTT
>JADLHI010000347.1 GCA_020848895.1 Hyphomonadaceae bacterium | reverse complement strand
CGCATTCCCTGTGCACGATCGCGGAAGTACGAGTCATCGCGGCGCGCGCCGACAGAGAGCGCAGCAACTTGCTCGCGGTCAGCGAGCGCGAGCACGAATTGATCGGCGCAATAGTCGAGCGACACGATGCGGCGCGGTTCGGCTTGCGCCGTACTCGCACAGATGAGCGCCATCACTGCAATGAACCCGCGCACATCAACCTCCGCGGCCGCATCCCGGACCAAGGCACGCGCCGGCAGGTCTTCTGGCTTCGCGGGTCGATGCGCGCTGGCCCCCTTCCCGGATTGCTCCAGTGGTGATCGCCAACGAACTCGCCGCTTACAGCTGCGGGAGCAGCCGCGGTATTGCACCGCGTTCCCTTAACCGGCGAGTTGCGCTTAGCGCGCGCGGCGCGCGCACGCAAGCCAGCTGCCGTCCGTCGAAAAGAGCGGCGGTCCAAGGGTTCCGATTTGACGGTCGTTAACGGCGTCGCTGTTATGCGGGCGTGGATTTCGAGGATATTGAAGCATGTCGAAGTGGCGCGGCGCGCTGAGTGCGTTGTTCGTATTGTGGCCAGGGAGCGTCGCCTGGGCGCAGCCGCAGCGTGCGCCGATGCCGCCGGCGATCGCAGCGCCGCAGGACACGGCTTATCCCGGTGGTGTGATCATGCTGGAGATCGACGCGACCGATACGACGCGCGGCATCTTCCGTGGGCGCGAGCGCATTCCGCTCTCGAACGATGAACCGATCACGCTGCTCTATCCGCAATGGTTGCCGGGCAGTCACGCGCCGCGCGGGCCGATCAATTTGTTCGCGGGCCTCGAAGTGCGCGCCAATGGCGAACGCGTGGCATGGCGGCGCGATCCGGTGAACGTCTATGCGTTCCACGTCGATCCACCAGCGGGCGCGCGTGAGCTGGAAGTCACATTCCAATTCCTATCGCCGACGCAAACCAGCCAAGGCCGCGTCGTGATGACGCCGACGATGCTGAATCTGCAGTGGAACGCGATGCTGCTCTATCCTGCTGGACACTACGCGACGCAAATCCGGTTTCAACCAAGCGTCACGCTGCCGGCGGAATGGACCTTCGCCACGGCGCTCGATGGCGCGCAAACCGAGGGCCAGACGACTCGGTTTGCGGAAACCGATCTCGAAACGCTCGTCGATTCGCCGATGTTTGCGGGGCGCTACTCACGCGTCGAGCAATTGGATCGCAGCGGGCGGTCGCGCGTGACGCTGAGCATCTTCGCGGAACGCCTCGATCAGCTCGCAGCGACCGACGAACAGATACGACTGCACCGCAATCTCGTTGTGCAAGCCGATCGCCTTTTCGGCGCGCGGCATTTCGATCACTACGACCTCTTGTTCGCCCTCGGTGATCGCCTGAGCGGCATCGGCCTGGAGCATCATCGCTCCAGCGAGAACAAGGTCCCCGGCGGTTACTTCACCGAATGGGACAATTCCGTCGACGATCACGACCTGCTGCCGCACGAATATCTGCATTCGTGGATCGGCAAATATCGCCGGCCGGCCGATCTCTACACGCCCAGCTACGATGTGCCGATGCGCGGCGAGTTGCTGTGGGCATACGAAGGCTCCAACCAATACTGGGGCCAAATTCTGACGGCGCGTTCGGGCATGTTCACGCGTCAGCAGGGGCTCGACTACCTCGCAAGCGTAGCGGCGACCTATCAGTATCGCGTTGGCCGCGAATGGCGTTCGGTGACCGATACCGGCAACGATCCGATCATTGCGGCTCGGCGCCCAACGCCTTGGGTCAGCTATTCGCGCAGCGAAGACTATTATTCCGAAGGGTTGCTGGTGTGGCTCGACGCCGACACGCTCATTCGCCAACGCACTGGCGGGCGGCGTTCGCTCGATGATTTTGCACGCCGCTTCTACGGCGTGCCATCGGAGAACGGATCGCGGCGTGTGAACACCTTCACCTTCGACGATGTGGTCGCGAACCTAAACGCGGTGATGCCCTACGATTGGGCGACATTCCTGCGCGAGCGGTTTGAAGCTGCGGATACCGAGCCGCCGCTTGATGGCATCGAGCGCGGCGGCTGGCGCCTCGTCTATACCGAAGAGCGCAGCGCCTATCAGCGCGCGGCCGAGAGCTACGGCAAAACGGCGAGCTTCGCCTACTCGATCGGCCTCACCTTCTCGGACGGCAACACGGTAAGCGCGGTGCAATGGGATAGCCCCGCATTCAACGCCGGGATCACGACAGGCACGCAGGTGATCGCGGTGAACGGCGAGACGTATTCGGCGGACCTGATGCGGCGCGCGATCACGGCGGCGAAGGACGGCGCGTCGCCGCTCGAACTGCTGCTCAAGAACGGCGACAGCTACCGCACCATCCAGCTCGATTATCGCGATGGCCTTCGTTATCCGCACCTGGAACGCATTCCGGGCCGGACCGATTGGCTGGGCCGCATCCTGGCGCCGCGTTAGAGAATCTCTTCAACGCGTTCCTTGGGGCGCGCCAAGCGCACGCCCTTGGGCGTCATCACGATCGGTCTGTTGACCAGAATCGGGTGCTCGACCATCGCGTCCAAAATCTTCGCGTCGGAAACCTTGTCGTCGAGCAAGGCCTCAGCTTCGGGCACGTTGCTGCGCATGGCTTCGCGCGCGGTGAGACCCGCCGCAGCGAAGAGTTCCTTGAGCTGCTTCTTGCTCCAACCGG
>JADLHI010000346.1 GCA_020848895.1 Hyphomonadaceae bacterium | reverse complement strand
CCTAAGGCCTTCATCATTCACGCGGCATGGCTGGATCAGGGTTTCCCCCATTGTCCAATATTCCCCACTGCTGCCTCCCGTAGGAGTCTGGGCCGTGTCTCAGTCCCAGTGTGGCTGGTCGTCCTCTCAGACCAGCTATGGATCGTCGCCTTGGTAGGCTTTTACCCCACCAACTAGCTAATCCAACGCGGGCCAATCCAAAGGCGATAAATCTTTCCCCTTTCGGGCACATACGGTATTGCTCCCAGTTTCCCGAGGATATTCCGTACCTTTGGGCATGTTCCCACGTGTTACTCACCCGTCTGCCACTCCCCTTGCGGGGCGTTCGACTTGCATGTGTTAAGCCTGCCGCCAGCGTTCGTTCTGAGCCAGAATCAAACTCTCAGGTTGAGTTGACCTCTGACTGATCGAGATCGAAATCTCGATGCCGTATTTGGCGTTATGCGTTATTAAGTAACGGGAACCGACGCACATTCTGAGGTCCCCAATCCTAAGACTAGGTCCTCATCCTGTAAGTCAGTTATAGTTCCAGAAAACGCATAACCGTCAGTGTCGCTTGGCGCGCCATTACTGGCTCGCCCGCAGCACACCGCCGCCTGCGTTTCCCTTCTCCAAAATCACAATGTCAAAGAGCGCCACTCAGCGAAAAAGCCCGATTTTGGCGGACATTTTCCTGAGCCCGCCCACGCTATGCCGAAGCCCGGCGCGTGCGGGCCGAGACGTTTGGGTCCCGGCGGAAGGCGCGGTTTCTATGCGCGCCCCTTAGTGATGTCAACGACCTTTTCGCGCAAAAAACGCAATTCTCAGCATTTCGAAAAAAGCCAAGAAAATCAGCGTGATTTCTGCGCGCCCGAGCGAATGCGCTGTCTGCGCAAGACGTTCGGGAGTCGCAACGATTTTAACCTACCGATTCGCCCCACAGGCTTCAAGCCAAATGCGAAACGCCGGCGGCTTCTCTAAATGGGCCTGAAGCCCATGAATACAAGGTGAAATCTGCCGCTACTGTGCGGCGATATAGGCCTGCATTGCAGCACTTTCAGCTTCGGCGAGCGCGATCCGGTGCTTCACCAGGTCTCCGATCGACACGATCCCGACTAGGCGCACCTCTTCGATCACCACCGGCAAGTGCCGCACGCGGCGGTCGGTCATACGGCCCAAGCAATGATCGATGGTTTCATCCGGATGCGCGGTCACGACTTCGCGCGACATGGCGCTGGCCACATCTCTGTGCAGCGCGCCCGCGCCGCTGCGCGCGATTTCGCGGACCAAGTCACGCTCCGAAAAGACGCCAATTATCGCGCCTTCAGCGTCGATGACGACGAGCGCGCCAACACGCTTTTCGTTGAGATCTCGTGCTGCATCTTCAAGCGTCGCATTGGCGGCGAGTGTGTGAACGACTGCGCCTTTGTCACCGATGACCTGTGCAATCAGCATGGGCGTTCTCTCCCTAGACCCCACGTCGATTTGACAAACTTGCGCCTCACCAAAGCGCTCTTCAAGCGCGAACACCTGCTTTGCCACTCTCTTGCTGGACGTTAAGGTCGCCCTCGATGGCTGCGTACAAAGACCGCGTAAGACAAGACCTCGATCGCTGGATCGGCGCCGGCCTCGTCGATGCGGGCAAGCGCGACGCCATTCTGGCCACCCTTCCGGAAACGCGCCGCATGGATGCGGCCACCGCGCTTGCCTGGGTGGGCGGCGTTTTGCTCGGCGTCGCTATCATCGCGTTCGTCGCCGCCAATTGGGATGTCACGCCAAAGCTCGTGCGGTTTGCGACATTGCTCGTCGCCTTCCTCGGCCTCGCCGCTGCCGCTGCATGGGCTGCGCAGAAGGAGCGCCCGACGCTCTCGAACATCTTGCTGACGGTCGCCGCGCTGGTGTTCGCAGCCTCAATCGGACTCACCGGCCAAATCTTCGACATTGCCGGCGACCCGCGCAGCGCCGCATACGGCGCAGGCGTAGCCGGCTTCGCACTTGCTGCTGCAGGACGCTCGACTGGCGCGGCGCTGGTCGGCCTCATCTTCATCGCCATCGGCGATTTCACCGAGCATCAGTGGTTTTCCGGCGCGGATTCCGAAGCGCCGTGGATGCTGATTGGCGCGCCGCTCGCTGGCTATCTCGCTCTGCGCTGGGGTTCGGCAGCGCTGGCGCACGCATCGGCGCTCGCAATCATCTATTGCTTCGCCTGGTTTGCGACCAAGACGGAAGCTGAAAGCGGCGTCTTCCTGTTTCTCGCCATCGTGATGGGCGCGATGGCGGCAGGCGCGCGTTGGCTGCACGCGCAGGATCGCGCCTTTGCTGGCATTTTCTACGGCTGGTTCACCGCCGGCGCCCTCTTCTTCTTTGCTGTCGCGGGCTATCTGCCGTGGTTCGGGAGCGAAAGCGGAAACGGCGGCATCGCGCACCGCATCGCGCTTCTGTCGATTTCCGGCGGCGTGCTTGCGCTTGGCCGCTTCGACAGGCACGGGCTGGTCACCGCCATCGGCGTGCTCGGCGTCATCGCTTCGATCTGCGCGTTGCTGAGCGATCTTGGGCTTGATTTGCTGGCCGCCGCCGGCGTTTTCCTGGTTTGCGCGGTTGTGGCGCTCATCGCCGGCCTCATGCTTCGCAACAAGAAGAGCGCCGCATGAAAGTCCCAGCGCCCCACCGTATTCTCGCCGTCGCCGGCCTCTGCGCCGCCGCGCTCGTCGCGCTCGTCGTCGCGGAGGGCTTCGCGCGCGACGGCGGCCAGGAAATCACGTTGCCGATGGAAGCCGTCGATCCGCGTGCGCTGCTGAGCGGCCATTACGTACAACTCAATTTCACCAGCCGCCTCGAGGCCAACGAAACCTGCCCGCCCAACAGCGACGGTGAGTGGATTGCGCTTCGCCCGGAGAACAACATTTACGTCGCCGCCGGCGCAGCGGAATCGCGCGACCAAGCCGAGCGCTTAGGTCCATTGCCGGTGAAAGGCACCTTCACCTGCTCTGCGCCCACACCCGCGCAACCCGGCGTCGAACCGGCGCCAGGCTGGCTTTCGCTCGATCTCGGCGTCGATCGCTTCCACATCAACCAGGCCGACGCGACCCGCATCGAGCGCGTGTTGCGCGAGCAGCGTCCCGGCCAAGAAACGCGCGCGTTCGCCATTCTCTCGGTCGGCCGCGATGGCCGCGCCCGCCTGCGCGCGCTTCTGATCGATGGCGAACGCTTCGATCTGAGCTGGCTCTAAGCCAACCGCTCGCCCGGACGCGGCTGCAGCAAAGCGTACGCAACGCCGCCGCCGACAAAGCCGCCAAGGTGCCCTTCCCACGCGATCGGAAAGAAGCCTGCTTCCGAAGCAACACCCATCAACACAACGTTAACGAAAAAGAGGCCGCCGAGCGGTCCGCGCACTTGCGGATCGGCCAGCGCTTCGCGCCATGTGCGCCGTGTTGAAAAGAAGAACGCCGTCAGCATGCCGCACACGCCGCCAGAGGCGCCAACCGCCGAAGCATTCGCATCGTTCCAATTGAGGGCGACAAACAGCACCCCGCCAGCCAACACAGCGGCAAAGTAAACGATGAGATAACGCACCGCGCCGAGCCGTAGCGACGGCCATCGCGAGGCCCCGAATAAAAAGAGCGCGTTGGCGCCGACGTGCCACCAGCCCAGATGCAAGAACGAATGTCCGAACAACGGACCAAGCGCCTCCCACCAATGATTGAAATGATACTGGCTGTCGGCGTGAAAGCGCTCGGGGATCAGCGCAAAGGCATAGTCAACAAAACCTTGCGTGGACGGGGATGCGGCAAGGAACGCCACGTACGCCGCCACGATCGAGCCGGTTAACAACCACACAACAACCGGCGTCTTCGGCCTTACGTCTTCGTACACTCTCGCCTCCCGCGCCGTTCCGGGACGCTCGATCTCATATGGCGACGCCGAATTCACCATGCCAGCGGCGATTTCGCGTCAGAAGCGCTCGCTTGGCCGTGGCACGCCCATTGCTTTCTCGCTCTGCAGACGAATTTTGCGGAGCACACAACGTGCGTACGTTCATCATCCTCGGCGCCCTCGCCTTCGCTAGCGCGGCCAACGCCGATCCGATTCCCAATGGCGCCGGCGATTTCTCGCGCGGCTTCGGCATGGGCTACGAGTCGTTCGACACGCCAATCAACCCCGCCACGCGTGACGAAAACGGCAACCGCACGATCGTCAACGGCCGTATGGACATCGAAGGCACGCTCACCGGCGGCCTCCAAGATAGCTTCGCCACCGGCATCGGCGCTTCGAACGCCATCGGCAACCAACTCAACGTGATCACCCAGGGCAACTACAACACGGTGATCGTGGACTCTACCCAGATCAACAACGGCGACATCGTCGCCGTCGTCGGAGACGAATAATGCACGCGCTGAAAACTCTCGCCGTCCTCGCGGCCACGACCGCTCTCACCGCGTGCGTCACGCCGTTCTCGGGCAATGACGGCATGTATGCGCTGCCGATCGGCGACGCGCCTGTCACCGCGAACCCCACCGCCTACACGCCAGCGCTCGATTGCTTGCACAGCTACGCCGCCAGCAATCACGCCGCCGCGCCGCGCATCGCTGTCGGCCGCATCCTCGATTACACTGGCTCGGTCTCCGAAGAAGGCGGCCGCCGCATCACCCAAGGCGCGTCGCTGATGGCGATGTCGGCCTTCAACAAGGCCGGCGCGCGCCTGGTCGAGCGCTTCGATACCTCGGTGACGGAACTGGAACTCCGTTACGCGAACAATCGCTTGATCGGCCAAGAAGGCGACGAGAATGTCCGCCGCATTTATGCCGGCCAAATGCCGGGCTCCGATTATTACTTCGTCGGCGGCATCACCGAACTCAACTACAACATCCGCTCCACCGGCGTTGACGCCCAAGGCGGCCACACTGACGCCCGCGACGGCGTCGGCAACGCCGGTGCGCGCCTCTATGTGATGAACATCGCGCTCGACTTCCGCCTGATCGACACCCGCACGCTCGAAGTCGTCGACGTGATCTCCTACCAAAAGCAGATCATCGGCCGCGAACTGCGCGCCGGCGTGTTCTCGTTCTTCGACAACACCATCGTCGACATCGCCGGCGGCGAACGCGCGCTGGAGCCGGTTCAGCTCGCTGTCCGCGCCGGTGTTGAACGCGCTGTCGTCGAAGTGATGAGCCGCTTCTACAATGTCAGCGACAGCGGCGTCTGCGCCACCGCGCTGCAAGCCTCGGGCGATCCGATGGGCCCTGGCGAAACCCAAACCGCCGCCAACAATGTCAGCCCGGCGACCGCCGCGATCGAACAATCGCGCGCCAATCCTGACACCTGGAACGATCGCCGCGACACCAACTTCACCGGTCTGCGCGGCCGCTCGTAAGAGCGCCGCATCGGAGCTCGCCTTATGCGCGCCGTCCTTTCTCTGCTCGTGACCACCGCGCTGGTGAGCGCACCGGCCGCTTACGCGCAGTCGAACAACCAATATCAAGCCGGCGACGCCACGGCCGTAACCAATGTTCACGCCGGCTACGCCAACGACGCCGGCGCCACCGCCGTCGCAAGCGGCAATGCAGTGTCGACGACGCAGGAAGACAACGACACCGACCTCACCAGCTCGCAGCACATGGATGGCGATACCAGCGCGGAGGCCAACGCCACCGTGTGGACGGCCACAAACAATGTCGCCATCACCTCGGCCGCGGTCGGCAATGGCGGCACGGCTGTCATCAGCGGCGGCTCCAGCACCATCGAAGCCGAACAACTCGGCCATGGCGACGCCAACGCTGCAGCAACGCTGCGCAACGGCTATTCCTACAACGCCGCGGTCTCGTCCTCGGCCAGCAGCAATACCGCCGCCGTCTCGGCTGAAAACGCCGAAGTGCGCGTGCTGATGAACCAAGAAAGCACCGGCTCGGTCAACGCGTCCGCTGAAATGGACGCCGATATCGTTGAAGACCAGGCGGTCTCCGGCGTCATCGCCAGCGCGAACAATTTGAGCATCGGCGGCGAAACCGTGACCGTTCTCACCGCCGCGCGCCAAGACGCGACCGGCGCCAGCGTCACGGCGCGTTCGGATATTTACGCCGGCTCAGCCACCGACGCTTCGGGCAACGCCACCGCGAACGCCAATTCCACGACGATCGACAATCAATGGGGCTATGTGAACGCCGCCACCGAACAGAACGCGACATCGCAAGTTCAAGCTGATTCCTACGTCACGCTCGGCAACGACTTCACGGGCTTTGCCTCGGCTGGCGCCTACGGCGTCGGCAACCAAGCGACTGTCGCCAATGTCGGCTCCGACACGGTGCTCGATGTCACCCAATCGAACGGCGGCGGCGTCTCCGCCAACGCCGCACTCGCCGGCGATGGCGGCGGCATGGCGCTCGCCTCTTCCGCCGCTTACGGCAACAGCATCACCGGTTCGCTCTGCAACGGCTGCAACGCCAGCGGCGACGTGCCCGGTCTTTACGCCTCGAGCACGCAGACCAACGACGGCGCCGTCTATTCGTCCTCGACCATCCGCACCACCGGCGCCGCCACAGTCGGCGCAACCTCAACCGCAATCGGCAACGCCGCCACCTATTCAGTGCGTCCGCCTGGCGGCTAGCAGCTACGCGCCGCGCGCGATGGCGGCTGCGTCACTCGCCTTCGAGCTGCTGATTCATAACTTCGGCTGGCTTCACCCCTTCGCAACAGGGGCCCCCGATCGGGCGCGCCGGCACGCCGGCTACGGTGCAGCGCGGCGCAACGTTTTCCAGCACCACAGAGCCAGCCGCAATCCGCGCATCTTCGCCGACTTCGATGTGCCCAAGCACCTTGGCGCCGGCGCCGATCATCACGCCGCGCCGGATGGTCGGATGGCGATGCCCGCCTACTTTGCCGGTGCCGCCAAGCGTCACCGAGTGAAGCATCGACACGTCATCTTCGACCACAGCCGTTTCACCGATGACGATCCCGTGCGCGTGGTCGATGAACACGCCCGCCCCGATCGTCGCCGCCGGATGAATGTCGACCGCGAATAGCTCCGAAACACGGCTCTGCAGATGATACGCGAGCACCTCGCGCTCCTGGCGCCAGAGCCAATTGGCGATGCGATAGGATTGCAGCCCGCCATAGCCTTTGAAGTAGAGAAACGGCTGCAGGTACGTGCGGCACGCCGGATCGCGCTCGCGCACCACGCGCATATCGCGCGTCGCTTGCATGGCGAGTTGAGGATCGTCCGCGTACGCTTCGCGGATCACTTCGCGCAGTTGCAGCGCAGGTAAGTCGCCATGCCCAAGCTTCTGCGCCAGATGATAGGAGAGCGCGTCCTCGATGCGGTCGTGGTGCAGGATTGAAGCGTGGAGATACGACGCCAGCAACGGCTCTTCCGCCGCCGCCTGCATCGCCTCGACGCGCAGCTGCGCCCAAACACCGCCCGATGCTTCAAACACGCGTGGCTCGGCCATCGCTTACTCTCCCT
>JADLHI010000345.1 GCA_020848895.1 Hyphomonadaceae bacterium | reverse complement strand
CCGACGTGAGCGAGAGCGTGGCGCCCGGCCCCAGATGCGGCGGCCAGAGGAACACGCCGTGCTCAAGCCGTTTGGTGAAGAGGCAAAAGCCGGTCCCATCCCAGAACACGATTTTGAGCAGGTTGGGCTTGCGTCCGCGGAACACAAACAAGTGGCCAGTGAACGGATCTTGGCGCAACACGCCCTGGACCAACATGGCCAAGCCGTCGATGCCTTTGCGCATGTCGGTATAGCCTGCGGCCAGATGAACTTTCACGCCGGGCGGCAACAGCGTCATGGCGCGCGCTCCCCAGCCGGCGTTTGCACATCGCAGATCTCAACCGCCACGAAAGCGACTGCTGCCGCCTCTTGGCGCCAGCGCCGCAACAAGCGCCGATCAATCTCATAGCGACGCGCAATGGCCGAGAGGCTGGCGCCGGCGGCATAGATCTCGGCGATGATGCGTTGGCGCTCCGCGTCGCTGAAGCGACGGCGGTGGCCTTCGCGCGCCGGCGCCACCAGCAGCGGCGAAGTGGGATAAGCCCCGGGGTTTAGGGTGGGGTTTAGGCTAGGGCTAAGGGTGGGGTTTAGCCCGCCACGACGATAGAGCAGCTTAGGCGCCAACGGCGGCGGCTCGGCTTTGAATTGCGCGCGCCAATTGCCGAACGCCCTCAGCGGCAATCCAAACGCTGCGCAATATTCGCGTTGATTCAAATCGCTGCGCTTCCAGGCTTCGTGGTGCGCACGCCAGAATGGTTCGCGCTGCCGCTTCCAACCTTCAATCCGTTCCGACATAAGCGCGCTCCTGCCTGCCAATCCGCAGATTGGAACAGATCAGAACGGCGCGAGCGAAAACCAGTGTGTCTTCAATAGACGCTTACCCTATTCCCTGATCTGGCCGCGAAATTCCCTGTTACGGGTCCCTGCTATTCCCTGTTTGCGAAACGTGCGATCTCAGGCTCGAACGCCGACTTTCGGCGTACTTTCAAGCGCTTTGTGCGGCTGAGAGCGAAGTTCGCGCGGGGCGCGTGAGAAAATTTCCCTGTAAATTCCCTGAAAGCAGGGAAATGGATGCAGAGACAGGTTTTCCTATGACTGCGCACGCCGCCACCCGCCCCGTGTCACCGAAGTCAAGAGCGGAACCGCCAGCGCCAGAAGCGCAACCGAAGAGCTTTGAGTTCACTAGCGAGCATCTACGCGACGAAGCTGGAAAAGTACGGCGGGCCGCGCTCCGCTAAGCGCGCCTTGGGTGATCTTTTCCCAATGCGGTTCGCTAGGGTTTCGATCTTTTGGGTTTGCTGGGCTTTTTGAGCTTGGCCGGCTTGCGCGGGCGGCGCTTGTTCAGCTTCCGGTGCTTGTACAAGGCCTCGAGGCCGCCCGCCATGAACGTCACGAAGCGCTCGCGAACCGCCTCGAAATCGTCCGATGCGCACAAGCCGCCAGACAGCCGATCGATGCGGCCTGTGCGTGAGAGGATCAGCGTGTAGGCGCCCGAGGTGAATTGGAAACTCCAGAACAAGTCTTCCAGCTTCGCGTCAGGCAGCGCTTTCTTGAGCAGCCCAATCAGGCGCAGCACCAGCGGATCGAAATAGGTGTCCATCTTCTCGGCGCCGTAGCCCGGCGCGTTGTTCACCTGCGCGAAGATACGGCCGAAACTGCGCCAGCCTTCGTCGCCATTGATGTAGACGTCGAAGGCGCCGTCATAATAGGCGCGAAGCGCGCCTTCGATGGTGGGCTGGTTGCCGACCTCCGCTTCATAGGCGTCGAGACCGGCAGTCCGCACCGTCACGGCGTAGTCCACGCGCCGTTCGAATACAGCGTCAAACAGCGCCTTCTTCCCATCGTAGTAGTAGTGGATGAGCGCGGCGTGGATGCCCATCTTGTCGGCGACATCCTTGATCGTGACGCCAAAATAACCGTGCTGCGAGAACAATTCCTCGGCCGTGTCGAGGATGAGTTTCACCGAGGCGGCACGCTGCTCGGCGCGCGTGCGGCGCCCCTCGCGTTTCTGTGCTGCCGCCATGCCCGTCTAACCTTCCCGATCACGTCAACGGAAACATGCGTCCCCGATCCTTGCAGGCGACGATGCGGTGAGGCCGCCACCTGGTCAAGGACGCGCACCGATTTGATTTAGTCGCGCATCAACGAACTTGACTTGCTGAATTCATTTAGTAGTAAATAAATGAAGCGGACCGCCCGCCAAGGGGATGGCGGGAAGGCAGAGCGGAAAACCGCCGATAGGGGAGGAAGTGATGGCAGCATCTTGGAAGGCCACGCGCCAAATCGCGCTCGGCGGCACGTCGCTCGTCGCGGCAATGTTCTTGGCGGCGCAACCCGCTGTGGCGCAGACGCCGCCAGCGCAGGGCGCAGACAATCAAGATGCTCCGGAAGAGGAGGAAATCGTCGTAACCGGCACAAGCATCCGGGGTGTCCCGCCAACCGGTTCGAATCTCATTAGCGTCGGGCGGGATGACATCGAGGCCCTTGGCGGCGCCAACACGCCGGACTTGAGCGCGAGCATCCCGCAGCTCAACAGTTTCAATACAGCGCCTCAAACGAGCGCCGGAACCGGCCCGGGCCTCGGTTCATTTGCGCCCGCTCTGCGCGGTCTGCCCGCAAACGCGACGTTGCCGCTCATGGACGGCCACCGTGTGATCGGCGCCGCTGTGCAAGTGACGAATCCCGACTTTCCGCTCATCCCCAATCTCGCGCTCGAGCGCATCGAGGTCGTCGCCGATGGCGCCTCGGCGATCTACGGTTCGGACGCGGTTGCGGGCGTTGTGAACTTCATCACGCGCCGGCGTGTCGATGGCGCCGAAGTCTCGGCCAGCTATGGGGTGGCCGACGGATACTACGCGGGGAATATCGGCGCGCTGGTCGGCCGGGATTGGGGAAGCGGATCGATCTTCGCGGCCTATCAATACACCGAAAACGACAACATCACCGGCGCCGAGCGGGATTATCGAGTTCTAGATTATCGTCCGGCGGGCGGTGTCGACTCTCGCCCGACAGCTTGTCCCGCGCCGACGGTGGGAGCTGCCTCTACGACATTTGCCTACGACCCCCTGACAAACTCGTTCGGCGCCGCAGGCACGGCAAATCATTGCGATAGCGCCGGGGCCGCCGACATTCTTCCGAGCTCCCGCATTCATGCGCTGTTCCTCTCGGGTCGGCAGGATCTAACCGACGACGTCACTCTTTGGGGCGAAATTCTCTATTCGGAGCGGCACGACGACATTCAGGTTGTGGCGCCCGCCCAATCGGTCGTGCTCTACAATCCGGCGGTCTATGGCGCGTTCGGAAATCCTAACTTTCGCGGTCCAGCGACATGGGCCTCGGAGACCGTCAACTTCCGCACCGACAATCTCATTGGGTCCGACCATTTCACGAACACCAACGACAAGAGCGTGGGCAATTCCTCTTTCGGTCTTGATTGGCAATTGCCGCACGGTCTGGAACTGAATGTCTATGGCACGTTGGATTGGTCGAGAAACGACACTTTCGTGCCGGGGATCGATGCCACGGCGCTGGGCTACTACGCCAACAACAACAACTTCGCAGTAGGCGGCACGGGGTCAACGAACGCGGCGACGGCTCTTGACCCATTTGACACAAGCACGCCCGCAGCCACCGTCGCGGCCATACTGAACTACGCCAGCGATGTCACCGAGGAGCAGGAAGTGGATCTCGGTGCGGTGAGGCTCAACGGCCCAATCGCCGATCTGCCAGGCGGAGAGTTGAGATTTGCTCTTGGCGTCGAGACGCGAAGCGAAGCGTTCGAGCAGAGCGGGTACGTTGGGACCCCAGCGTCTCCCGTTCCCGAGGACTTTGGCCGGCGGGTCAATTCGGTCTATGGCGAACTTTTCATACCCATCGTCGGCGCGGGCAACGAGGCGCCGCTCTTCCACAGTCTCGCGCTGTCGCTGTCGCAGCGATACGACCATTACAGTGATTTCGGATCAACGAGTAATCCCAAGGTCGGCCTCACCTGGCAACCGGTTGAAGGCCTCAATCTGCGCGGCACGTACGGGACGTCCTTCAGAGCGCCGGGCTTGCGCGAACTCGGCGCAACGACAGGCGCGTATTATTTCAGCGCGGCGGTCGGGCCTTTCATCTATCCGACAATTGTCAACCAAAGCGTCTTCTTTTTCGGAGGTAATCCGAACTTGGAGCCTGAAGAGGCGACCACCTATTCGTTCGGAGTTGATCTTAGTCCGACCTCGCTGCCGAACTTCCACGCGAGCTTGACCTACTACAACCTCGACTACAGCAACGTCATCGGCTCGCCAGCGATAGCGTCCGCCTTCACTGATCCGACGTTGGCGTCCCTTGTCATTACCGGCAACCCCGCCACGAACCCGACGATCAATAACCTGTTGTACGGGATTGGCGCGGTGCCGATCGGTTGGCCGTCAGCTTCTTTGGGGACGACGACCACAACCGTTGTGGACCTGCGCAATAACAATCTGGGCACGCGCAACACCGACGGCCTGGACTTCGATATCAACTATCGATGGGATACCGAGTTCGGAGCGATCTTCGCCGACTTGGCAGGCAACTATATTCTCAGCTTCGATACGCGATTGACGCCCGGCGCTCCTGAAACCGACAGCCTGCGCTTGGGCCTGCCTCGCTGGACCGCGAGGGCTACGCTTGGCGCGGATATTGGTTCGCTTTCTCTGGCTGGCTTCGTGAATTACCGAGACGGCATCACAAACAACTACGCCACGACCGGCGGTGGAACCGCATCATATTCGGCCGATCCTTACATGACTGTCGATCTGCGCGCTGCGTGGACGTTGCCGGAAGATGGATGGACGAACGGGACTGTGCTCGCTCTGCAGGTCAATGACGTCTTCGATGAAGAGCCGCCATTCTTCCCTGCATCCTCGGGATCGCCAATGTTCGACGGCATCGGCGGCGCCTATAATCCGATCGGCCGCTACATTGCGCTCAACGTGCGAAAGACGTTCTGAACAATTCGAGGCAATCAAGCGGCAGAAGCGTCCCGTCCATGACTAAAGATGTCTTGTGCCGCGCACACGGGTTCGACCCCGCAAAGCTCGCCATGGTTGGGCCTGTCCTCCAGCCCTTCATCGACCGTGGCGAGCTTGCGGGCATCGTGACACTCACCTCGCACGCTGGAGAGGTCGTCCAGAGCGAGGCGATAGGTTGGAGCGACATCGAGAGCCAGGCGCCGATGCGGTCCGATTCGCTCTTTCGCATCGCCTCGATGTCGAAGCCAATTACTTCGGTTGCGGCCTTGATGCTCGTGGAAGAGGGCAAGATCGCGCTCTCGGACCCCATCGCAAATTGGGTTCCTGAGTTCGCGAACCAGTCGGTATTGCGAGACGCGGCCGGGCCACTCGACGACACCTCGCCGGCGCGACGCGCGATCACAATCGAAGATCTCTTTACGCATCGGTCGGGCCTTGCCTATGCGCCCTTCTCAGAAGGGCCGCTGAAACAAGCCTATGAGCAAAGGCTCGGCGACCCGGGGATGAATCGCCTGAGCGTCGACGATTGGTTGGCTGCGCTCGGTTCGCTGCCGCTCGCCTACCAGCCGGG
The DNA here is from genome assembly GCA_020848895.1 of Hyphomonadaceae bacterium. Taxonomy (GTDB): domain Bacteria; phylum Pseudomonadota; class Alphaproteobacteria; order Caulobacterales; family Aquidulcibacteraceae; genus Vitreimonas. The sequence continues at coordinate 13,128 of JADLHI010000345.1, read as the reverse complement.
CGAGCGCTTCCATTACGGCCACTCGACGGACGTGCTCGGCTTTCTGATCGGACGCGTTGAAGGAAAGCCATTCCGCCGCGTTTTGCAGGAGCGAATCTTCGCGCCGCTCGGCATGCGCGACACCGACTTCTGGCTCTCAAACGAAAAGCGGAGTCGTCTTGCGAGTTTGTACGCCTACAATGAGACCTCCGCGAAGCTCGCGAAGGTCGACACCGAAATGTACGATGAGCCGCCCGCTTACACGCCCGGTGGCGGCGGGCTCATCTCAACGGCGCCGGACTATCATCGGTTCGCGCGCATGCTTCTTGATGGCGGCGCCCTAAACGGCGTCCGCTTGTTGCGTCCCGAGACAGTACGGCTCATGCACACCAACCGACTGACTGATGCGCAGCGAAAAATACCCTTCGCGGGCATGCCGCTGTGGCAGAAATCTGGTTTCGGTTTAGGTCTGGCGATAGCCGAAGATCTCAACGACAATCCTTATGCGTGTGGGGCCGAAGGCTCGGTAACCTGGCCGGGCATCTTTGGCACATGGTGGCAGGCCGATCCCATTAACGACCTGATTATGATCTATCTGATCCAGCATCAGGTGCCGGTGTCGGCAAACTCAGGTTCAACGATCGCAACTGGGCGCGGCGCAGCCGGCCGGCGCGCTTTGCCTGTGTATCAGCGTGCGATTTATGACGCGATGCAGAGTGCGCCCGCGCACCCGGCCAAGGTGCATGCCACGTGAACCTAGCATGTGAACACTCACCCGCTGTTGGGATCTCACACTAAGAGCAAATCAAGAAAGCAGAGTCGTGGCCGCTCAACAGGAGTTCACCTTCGACGAAACGGCCGCGAAGGCGGCCCGCGGCGCGCCACTCACGCGGCGTCTGAAGGCAGCCTACGGCGCCGGCTCAATGGCTGACGGCATTGTCGCGGCGGGCCTGGGTTTCTTCGTGCTTTTCTATCTCACGGCCGTTTGCGGCATGTCGGGAACGGAAGCTGGACTTGCCAAGCTGATCGCATTGCTGGTCGACGCTGTGGCAGATCCTGCAATTGGATTGGCCAGTGACAGATTGCGTTCGCGGCAAGGACGTCGGCTGCCGTTCATGATCTGGAGCCTCCTGCCGTTCGCTGCTGGATTTGGACTGCTCTTCTCGATCCCCGCCTCGCTCACGGGCATCGTCCAGTTCATCTATGTTACCGTCGTGCTCATCATCTTGCGGGTTTCGCTGTCGTGCTTTGTGCTGCCACTCACGGCCGTCGGCGCCGAAGTGACGGACGACTACCGCGAGCGCGCGAGTATCGTCTCGTTTCGTCTGACCTTTCAGAACGCCGGTATTCTCTTGGGCGTGGTGATCGCACTCGGGGTGTTCATGGCCGGTCCAACCGGGCTTCTGGAGCGTAGCAACTACGTGCCTTACGCTTGGACCTGCGCGGCGATCATGGTGATCGCGGGATCGATCGCGATTGCAGCGGTGCGGCGGGCGCTGCCGCGATTGCATGGTCCTGAGCGCAGCGGGCGAGGTTTCTTCTCGGGTATTGCGCGAGAGATGGTTGAACTATCGCGCAACCGCTCATTCCTTGTCCTTTTCGGAACGGTGCTGACGTATTTTCTTGCTTATTCCGCGCACGTCTCGCTTGCGCTGCATGCCTGCCGCTATTTCTGGGGGCTGGATACTTCGGCGATACAGTGGATTTTGCTGAGCGCGACGCTTGGCCCCCTGATGGGCGTCCCGATCAGTGCGTTCGCCTTGCGCTACATCGAAAAGCGAACGCTCTCGATAACCGCCTTTCTCGCGATTGCACTGTTTCTGATGTGGCCGCCGCTCTTGCAGCTTTACGGGCCGTTCACGCTCACACCCGCCAGCGCCACGCCGCTTCTGTTCGTGAATGGCTTACTGGTAGGCACCGCAATCATGGTTGGCGGCGTCGGATTCCAATCGATGCTTGCGGATACGGCGGACGAACATGAGTTGCTGTTCGGTGTCCGGCGCGAGGGGTTGTTCTTCTCCGGCCTGACGCTCGCCTACAAGGCCGCGAGCGGTCTCGGCGGCCTTATCGCGGGCGTGGCCTTGGACGCGATCCATTTCCCCTCAGATTTGGCAGCAAGAGGTCCCGGGTTTGCGATTCCCAATCAGGTGCTGGAAAAGCTAGCGCTCATCTCTGGCCCGCTGCCGGCTGCCTTTGCCGCGCTCGCGCCGCTCTTCCTGTTCGGCTACCACGTAACGCGAAAGAAGCACGCACAGATCATCGCGGAGCTTGCGCAGCGCAACGCGGAGAAAGCCGAGGCGAAAGCATGATCGGATCGGAGAGCCGCGCTGAGATCCGCCCACGCGCCAAGACACTGGCGGTGTGCAAGACCATGCGCCTTGTCCAGGCATTCGCATTTTTGGTGGCGATCTGTCTCGCCGCGCCCGCGTATGCCGAAGCGGCGGTCAATGCGCCCGCCGGCCGAGTGCGCGGGGCAGCCGCAGGGGATGTCCGCATCTATCGCGGTCTGCCGTACGCCCGACCGCCCGTGGGGGACTTGCGCTGGCGTCCGCCTTCGCGGCTTCCGCGATGGCGCGGCGTGCGCGATGCGACGCAATTTGGCGCGGCCTGCATGCAGCCGCCGTCGCCCTTCTTCACCCACGCGGCAGTGAGCGAGGATTGCCTCTTCCTCAACATCTGGGCGCCCGCAGATGCGCGCAATGCGCCGGTGCTTGTCTGGATTCATGGCGGCTCGCTCATAAACGGCGCCGGCAGCGAAGCATTCTACGAGGGCACACGTTTGGCGCAGCGTGGCGTCATCGTTGTTTCGATCAACTATCGGCTGGGCGCGCTGGGATGGCTGGCGCATCCCGCGCTCAGCGCGGAGTCCCGCGATAACGTATCGGGCAATTACGGCTTGATGGACCAAATCCAAGCGTTGCGCTGGATTCGCCGCAACATTCGCGCCTTCGGCGGCGACCCTGGAAACGTGACGATTGCCGGTCAGTCAGCCGGCGCGCTCAGCGTGACGTTGCTGATGGCGGCGCCAGCGGCGCGCGGACTGTTTGCGCGCGCTATCGCTCAGAGCGCTTATCTCATCACCATGCCGGAGCTTCGCAACAGCACCTACGCCGATTGGCCGGATGCAGAAGCGATCGGCGTTTCGTTCGCGAGAAGCCTTGGTGCAACAGATATTGCTGATCTGCGTGCGATGAGTGCGGCGGCCATAATTGAGGGTACAGGGCAAGCCCGCTACTACCCATTGGCCACCATCGACGGGCGAACGTTGCGAGGCCAACTGGTCGAGGTATTTGACCGTGGCGAGCAGGCGCGCGTGCCGATGCTCGCAGGATTCAACGAGGGCGAGATTCGCGCGCTTCGCTTCTTGTTGCCCCCACCGCCGGCGGACGCCGCAGCATACATCAGAGAAATTCGCGCGCGCTACGGCGATCTCGCCGACGCGTTTCTTGCACGCTATCCAGCCGAGACCATATCAGAGAGCATGTTGGCGACGACGCGCGACGCCATGTATGGCTGGACGGCCGAGCGCTTGGCGGTCAAGCAAACAGCGATCGGTGCGCCGTCATATCTCTACTATTTCGACCATGGCTACCCTGCAGCCGATGAGCAGGGCTTCCATGCTTTTCACGGCGAAGAAGTGCCGTACATCTTCGGCACGACGGCGACCACGCCATCATATTTTCCAGCCGTACCCCAGACTGCACTAGAGCAACGTTTGTCGGACGCGATGATGAGCTACTGGGCGACTTTCGCACGCGATGGTGTCCCGCGCGCGCGAGGCGAGGAAGCATGGCGGCCATACGACCGAGATCGCGCCTACATGGCCTTTGAAGATATCCCGCGCATGCGCGCAGGCCCGCCGAACAATTATTCCATCAACGAAGCCGTGGTGTGCCGCCGCCGTGCGCATCACATTGCTTGGCACTGGAATGTGGGCGTGATCGCACCGGTTTTGCCGCCAGAAACGTCCGGATGCCCACGTGTCGATTGAAACAGCCGCGAGGCGCGCCGCCCGCCCATCGGCTCTCAACCGCGCCCCGCATTATCACGCTTGAATGCGCTAAAGTGATCGAGGCCGGCGACCACGCGCGAAGCGGCGGTCCCGGCTTTGAAGATTTGGCCGCCGCTCGCCTGGCGCTAATCGCTGCAAGCGACGAGACGCGGGGCGGACCAGTTCTTTCCGTCCCAGTTGATAAGCATCATCACTGGCGCAACGGCGTCGATCGGGGCTTCTAGCCTGATGTGCTGGGGTGTTTGGCCACACTGAACGATCAAGCCGATGCAGCATTGTGTAATCGGCGGCCGGCCGCGGTCCATTTCCTTGTTCTCCGCGTTGAGGCGGTGCGAAAGCGACATGCTGTTTGTCACGATGATGTTCGTCGGCGCGCCGGCCGCCGCCCGATTGGCACGCTTTGAAATCCACGACCCCTTCGAGCTGCTTCCCTTGGAGGGAAGCCTGCCGATTGAGGCATCCATGATCGGAGCATGCATCCAATCGACATTGAGATGCTGCAACATCCAATCGCCGGGAAGATTGTAATCGGCATCGGCGCAGATCATGTGCACGACACGCCCGAAGCCAGGAATGTCCGCGATCACGGCCGAGTCCGAAGGCGCGATGTTTTCCTTCAGCTTGGTCTTGTCTTTGAGTGGGAAGCCCAGCGTGCGGTGGAATCCGAAACGCTCGATGTGGTCCTTTTCCAAATCCCAACGGAACATCTTGCCTTGGCGCAGCACGATCTCTCCGCTGCTGTCAAATGCGACGGCCGAATTGCGATGCTTCTCACCGGCCGCCGCCGGCGCGCCCGCCACGCCAGCGAACACGAATTGCAGTTTGGACAACGCACCGGAATCCTGGTGCTCGTCCACCGCCTCGGCGATGAGCGGAGAAAGCGAGTCCAGGCTGCACTCCGGCACCGTGGTCTCAGGAAAGAACAGTAGATGCGCGCCTTCGGCGATGGCTTGGCGCACGATCTGGCGCACGCGCGAGAAGTCGTAGCGTGGCTGAACGCCGTAGAGCTTGCCGGCGGCGTCAGCGAGTTCCATGCCGGCTTCGTGCTCGGCTTGCAGGACCGGTGCGATCGCGAAAACCAGTTCGCTGCGCTCTTCGTTCATGTTGCGCGGTGCGTTGTTTGCGCTCGGCCGCACGTACTGCATTTTGACTTTGCGCTTGCCCAGGCCGCGATCTGGCTTCAGGGCTTCGACGCGCGCCGGCAGGAAGGAAACGTGATCCATCGCCTGTGCGAGCAGCAGATGACGTGGCCGGTGTCTACCTTCGGCTGATCGCATCGGATTTTCGGCGTCGTCGCACCGGTTGGCGCGCGCCGCCAGAAGCTCGGGCGAGGGGACGTCTGCGTAGCGCGGGATAATGATGCCGCCTTTGCAAGCGCCAAAGCATCCATTCTCAATCAGCCTATCGAGGGCGTCGTCGTGGCTTTCGGTCTTATCGAAGGTGCGATTGTCAGGCTGAGGGACAATCGGCCGGTGCCACTGATCCAAAGCCTGGAGCGCGGCCATCAGCGCTTCGAATTCCTCTTTCGTCGTTGGAGGGCCCTTGGGCAGGGGCAGCGAGCGGAGTTCGTCCCGCAGGAACAGTTCGTCCGCCTCCTGCAGCCACGGGTAGGGGGCCTCCCCAAACGGCTGAGGGGCCAGGTCCTCCAGCCAGTCCGCGACCATCGCGGCATCCCGGTCAGCTTGCTCCAATTCAAAAAAAGCGTTTGCAATCAACGCAAGAGCATCCGACGGGCTTTTTCGCGCCCTCCCAGCCATCCACACCCCCAAAACAATTGATTACAATTGTCAGAATCTGTGTTAGAGCGTTGCAACACTAGCGTGCGTGCAGGGGATAAAATGCCACGCAGGAATTCGGTAATCAAATTCACGGGCGTTCTTGAGCGCGGCGTGGAGGCGGGAGACGTACAGCTTGTACATCAGGCGCGGCAGCGCCTGTCGCAGCTTGCGCTCGACGCGTTCATCCGCCGCGAGCCCGAGGAACTCCATCACATCGAGTTTGAGTGCGGCAAGGCTCACGCCCTGCTGACCTCGAAACTTCGATTGCCTCGCGTTCCAGATCTTCAGTCGGAAACGTGGATGTTGAAGGCTGTGTCCCAGCTTGCTGGGCTTGCGGCCAAGATGATTCCAGCTCCAGGGGCGAAGTTGGATGAGCCGGACTTGACGCTCCGCGCTCAGATTCTGCTCGCGCTGCTCCGGCACAATACAGGCCGCATGACGAATTCCGATCTGGCCGAACGCTTTGGGCGGGGGCTGGATCAGATTACGCACGTGTTGCGTGTGCTGCGTCAGCAAGGATTTGTCGAAGCGCTGCCGCGCGGCAAGTTCAGGGAAAATCACCTCACGGCGGACGGTAGGATCGAAGCCCTAAAGGTCGAGGCCGCCGAGGTTGAGCGTGAGAAGGCTCAACGCGAGGCGCCGATGCCGCCGACGCTACGCCTTGCCAATACGCTGCAGAACCGCCGGACGTCAGGTTCTCGTCTCGCCCTGGGCAATGGCTGAATCGCGCCGGCCACCGATAGTCGCGCGACGGCTCGCGCGTGTGTTCGAGTGCAGCCGGCTCCTCGATCTCAATCGCGGTGATGCTGAGTTTCGTAGTGGCCGCGGCGGTCAGCGCGGTCAGATTATCTATGTCGTTGACACCAATTTCGTGCAGGCGTTTCTCGAGCCGAAGCTGTGGCACCGCTGCAGCCGCCTGTTTCACGACTTCGAAATGTGGACGCCGACGCCGCGCGAGGAGGAATGGAGCGACGGCGAGCCGGGGGAGATGGGCGCACAAGTGGCGGCGCAGGCCACTATGCTGGCTACGGAGTTTGTGTTCTCGCTCGCCAGCCGCGAGGGCGGACGGGTCTATATCAGTCCGGAACACCAGATCGAACTTGAACGCCAGATCGAGGCGCTCGGCAAAGTCTGGACCGACAAATTTGCTCAGATCCGTGGAAACGAGATCTACTTCCGTGAAGCCGTAAATGAAGCCGCGAGCATTCCGACGACGCGCGAAGAGATTTTAGATCTTATCCAGCGGGAGGGCCGGCTCTACGTCGGCGATCTCAAGCTCGATAAGATGAAGCAGCAAGAGCTTACGCGGCTCGCCGAAAATCATGTGGTGGCGAGAATTTGTCGTTTGCTGGCGCAAGACGAGCTGGTGGAGCCGTTTGAGCAGATCGAGCGGCTGGCGACTGACAATCCCGAGCAATCGGTGTATCCGCTGGAAGCCTGGTTCGAGCTGGATCAGAACGATCCACGGTTTCTTTCCGCGCGAAAGATGTGGCGCGACCTGCTGCAGGAAGAAGACGATCTGCGCGCCAAACAATCGGGCAGGAAAGAACGAAGAGATCCTGTCGGCGAGTTGGGGCATTGGATCGAACGTGGCCCAAGAGCGTTGGACGCTGACGCCGCCACGCTCGCGCACCTAACCTATCTGCGCCATTCCAAGCTCACGACAGATCAGCGTGTTGTGCTGATCACCGGCGACCGGTTGATGCTGAACGCTTATCGTCGCTGGTATGCCCAGCATGGCGAGGGCGTGCAGTACATGCTGCGCCCGATTGCAGTCTATGCGCCGCAGTTCAATCCAAAGGAAGCAAGCGTCAATCTGCTGCGCCACATCGAGCCGTTCGAGAGCGCGCGCGGCATGCTTGAAGCGTCTATTCTGACGATGACTTCAACGCTGAAGGAGCACTATTTCAAAACCGATACTCAGCGCTTTGTCGAAGTGCGCGCGCGCGACAGGTTTTGTATGGACGTCGAAGATGGCGCCGTACCGCCGAAGCTGATGGACAACCTCCTGCCGGCCTGGCGCGACGCCGCAAAGCAGAAGGCGGAGGAACTCGATGCAATCGTCACCAACGTCCGCTGGCTTGAGCGGCTCGCCATCGGGTCGGCGCCGAAGTTAGTCCGCAAGCGCGTCGACAACGCGACGCAACGTGCGGCGGATTTTCTTGATCGCATCAGCGGCAAGGAGGGCGCGGAACTTGAAGGCGAAGTCGAGCGCTGGCTCGCTGACAGCATGGCCCGGGCGTTGCAAGCCGGGTTTCGCTTTTCCCTGCCGAGCGCCGTGGCTTGGATCACGAAGTTCGCCAAGCAGGCGTCCGCTGATAAGCCGCGCGTGCCCATCACGCTCGGCGTGCGCGTGCCGTACAACGATGAACAGCTCGCGATCGAAGACTGGATCGCGCGTGTCGCCGCCAATGACGGCGCTGTGGTCAATGCAACGCTGAGCGCGTTGAGCGATCGCCCGGCGCACGTTTTCGCCTTGGCAAGCTGGCTCGCTTTCCGGCGGAATCTATGGAACGACGCCGTCCGTTTCGCCGACTTCGCGACGAGGTCCGCGCAAGGCATCGTCGGTCAGCCCGCCAACGAGGCGCTGGCCTATGAGTGCCTCTATCTGAAGGCGCTTTCGCTGCGGGTGCGGCTGATGTCGGACGCGCCGGCGCCGCAAGGCAGCGAGGCGGGCAGGGAGATCGATTTCTGGCGCCGCGATCTCGACGCTGCCGATGCTGCTCTTACGCAGTGCATTGCCGCGCACGCCGGCGATCCGATCAAAGTGCTTCGCGCCCGTTCGGAACGTGCCTCGGTGCGCCTGTCATATTGCGCCTGGGCCGCGGTCGGAGATTTGGGTGGCCTGCAAACCTACAAGCGGGAACGCCTTGAATTGCGCGATGCGTTCCGCGGCGCCGTAGAAGACCTTGAATTCTGCCAGGCGCAATTGGACTCGTGGAAAGGCGCTGGTGCGAACGGAACCGACAGCGAGGTGGATGAAGCCATTCTAAGTTGGGTTCGGCGCCAAGCCGGTCTCGCGCCAGAGTGCGCGCGCGTGATCTACGAAATCCTTACGGAGAAGGATGATCCTTTCCGCGGCGAAGCTTTCCTGCCGAGCATGTCGGCCGCGCGCCGGTCGCTCGCCCAGCTTTGGGACTATCCCGACGAACCAGGATCACCGATCCTGCGCGCCTACGCGCTTTCGGCGCGCATTCGCAAAGGAGACGCAAAGGCCGCCGAAGAGTTGCTGAAGCTGCCCGACGAGGCCAGTCTTGCGCTCGATGCGGCGATGCTGCACGCAATCAAAGAACGCGCCCGGCACGCGATGGAATAGGGCGCGAAGGAGGGGTGATGTTTGGGGAGCATGCCTTCGATCTTTACAAGCTCATGGTTGAAGACGTGCGCGAGGTACGGCGCGCGCGCAGACAGGTCTCCAACCTTTTCATCACGCTCAATCTAGCCGGCGCCAGCGCTCTGGGATTTCTGCTTCGCGTTGATAGCGGGATGCCGGCCGCGCTGAAACTCTGGCTGATCTTCGCGCTGGTGCTCACATGCGTCGTTTGGTGGGCGGCCAATCGCTATTACACGCGCCTGCTGGCGGTGAAATACGGAATTATCTACGACATCGAGAAAGAACTTAAGATCGTCGTTCTGCAACGCGAGTGGAAGGAGCTTCCGCGCAAGGGCACGATCAAGTGGTTCGGCCTCGAGCGGCGTTTGCCCTTCATCTTTATCATCGGCTATCTGGTCTTCATGTTCTACCAGATTTCGCCCGCCGACGTTGCTGAGCTCGCGAGCGAAGTGTGCGAGCGGGCGGTTCAGATGTGGCGCTGGCTCACCGGCATGTTCTGAGTGGACGGTGCTTCGCGCTACAGCAGCGAGAATAGGCCCAGCGGGTTGTGAGTGCGGGCGATGCTCACGATAAACACGAACACGGCGACTGCGGCGCCGGTGTACACAAGCCGGGCGGTCCTGGTCTTGGCGCGTTTGAGCGCGTAGCTGCCGAGCACGATGTAAGCGACGAGCAGCAGAACCTTGGCGGTCAGCCAGGCGTCGACGAACGGAAATTGGTGCACGATCGTCATCAGCATAAGCGCAGCGGTGAGCAGAACGCTGTCGATCGTGTAGCTGAGGTATCGGAGTGGCGCGGCCATCGTCCATTCGGCCCGGAAAATGTTGCCGGCGATGGCGCGGACAAGGAAGAGCAATCCGCTGAAGCAGACCGCCGCGATGTGGACGGTGCGGATTTCAAGATAGAAGGCTTCCACGTGAGGCTCTCCACGTCGCCGTCGCCGGCCACGTTTGAGGCCGGCGCCCTGCGCTCATTAGGCCGTATCGCGAATCTTGGCCGCATGCGCGGCATTGGGGGAGGACCGAAATCCTCCCCCAAGTCGGGTTCCCTTATTCCGCTGGAACCGTCGCCGCGTCAGGTGTTTTCCGCGGTTCGCGTGGAGCGAACACCAGCTTAGCCGCAAAGATCGCGACGCAGATGGCGCCGATCGAGAAGATCGTGTCGCCGGGCACGCGCATCCAAACCAGCAGCTCCATGATCGGCGAATGGATCACGTCCGGAGAACGGGCGAACCAGAGGCCGGTATCGATGCTGTGGTAGGCCTGGATCACGCCCTGCGGCAGCAAGCAGAGCAGGGACATGAGGCCAAGGCCGATGTTGAGCGCCCAGAAGGCCGTCTTCAGCAAGCCATCGTCCCACGCGAGCCGCGAGGCCATGCTGCGCAGGCAGAACAGCATGAGCCCGATGCCGAGCATGCCGTAGACGCCGAAGAGCGCGGTGTGTCCGTGGTTGGCGGTGAGATTCAGGCCTTGGACGTAATAGAGGCTGATTGGCGTGTTGATCAGGAAGCCGAACACCCCTGCGCCAACCAGATTCCAGAACGAGACCGCGACGAAGAACAGGATCGGCCACTTGTAAGCTTGCAGCCAAGGCGCGGCCTTGGAGTGGCGATAGGTCTCCAGCGCTTCGCCGCCGATCAGCGCCAGCGGCACCACTTCGAGCGCCGAGAACATCGCGCCCACCGCAATCACCGACACAGGCGTGCCGGAGAAGAACCAATGGTGCGCGGTGCCGAGGACGCCGCCGAAGAGAAAGACAATGGTGCCGAACAAGACCGCGACGTTCGCTGTTTGCGCACGCACCAGACCTAGCCGGACGAAGAGGAGGCTGATGACCGCCGTGGCGAACACTTCGAAGAAGCCTTCGACCCACAGGTGCACAACCCACCAGCGCCAGTATTCGACCATGCTGATGTGGGTGTGTTTGCCCCACATGAAGCCGGCCGCGTAGAAGAGGCCGATGGCGACCGTCGACAAGAAGAGGATCGCAAGCACCGGCTTGCTTTCCGACTTCTGCATCAAAGCCGGCCAGAGTGCACGCGTCACCAGCACCAGCCAAAGCATCAGGCCGACGAAGAGCAATGTCTGCCAGAAGCGGCCGAGGTCGATGTATTCCCAGCCTTGATGGCCGAACCACCAATTGGTGTTGATATCGAACACTTGTTGGACGCCGAGCCACTCGCCCGCCATCGAGCCTAGAACGACAAACACCAGCGCGCCCCATAGGAGGTTCACGCCGAGGGCTTGGAATTTGGGCTCTTTGCCAGAAACGAGCGGCGCGATGTAGAGGCCGGTGGCAAGCCACGCGGTTGCGATCCAGAAGACGGCAAGCTGCGTGTGCCACGTGCGGGTTACGGCATACGGAATCCAGTCGGAGATCGGGATGCCGTAAAAATCGTGACCTTCGACCGAATAGTGCGCGGTGACCGCGCCCAAGCCGATCTGAAGCAGGAAAAGGCCGATGACGGTGATGAAGTATTTGTACGTCGCGCGCATCGATGCTGTCGGCTTCATGCCGAGAAGCGGATCGGTCGAAGGCGCCTTGGGCGCTTCGTCATGCTTCATACGCGCATGCATCCAGACCAGGAATGCGACGCCGATGATGAGCAAAAGCACGCTCGCGATCGACCAGATGATGTTCGCTGGCGTCGGATTGTTGCCGAGCATCGGTTCATGCGGCCAATTCGACGTGTAGGTCACATCGGAGTTTGGTCGGTTCGTGCCCGCCGCCCAGCTGGTCCAGAAATAGTACGCGGCGATGGTGGCGCGGCGTGCTTCATCCGGAACGGGGTTGTTGGCGATCGCGTACTGCTCGCGTAGCTGCTCAAGAGCAGGATCGTTCCCGAGCAGCGCCATGTAGTGGGCGCGAACGGCCGCCATGGCTTGAGCGCGATCCGATGACACGGTGATACGATCGGTTGCGGGATCGTAGGTGTTGGTGCGCATTTCGACCGCGGCGCGCGCTTCAAGCGCGGCTTGTTCGCTGCGGCTGAGTTGTGCGTAGGTCGCGCCACTGTTTTCGCGCGCGGCCCAGATGTCCATCAACGCGATGGTTTCGCGGTGTAGCTGATCCGCGGACCAATCGGGCGCCACGTAAGCGCCGTGCCCCCAGATCGAACCGACCTGCATGCCGCCCATGGATTGCCAGGCGAGTTGGCCGTCCTGAATGTCTGCACGGGTATAGATGGTGTTGCCAGCTGTATCGACGATCGCCGCCGGAATCGGCGGCTCCTGTCGCTGAATCTCTCGGCCCAAAAATCCCAGAGCGGTGAATGACGCCGCCATGAAGATGGCGAGAGCGATCCAGAGTCTCTTGATGCTCATGACTCGCTTTCCCAAAGCCTCCGCGATACCTCTCGCGGAGTTTGGCCGGATAATCTCGCGTGTCGGTGACGCCTCGTTTGACCTACATCAAGCGATGCAGCGAATGGTGCGCTTCAATACAGCGCACATCTCAGGCCCCGCGGCGCGCCTGCAGGATCGAGGGTGCGTAGGCGATGACAAAGCCGGCGAAGGCCGCGCTCCAAAACACGGCGGCGGCGATGATCAAGACGATGTAGGCCTCGGGAAAGAAGGGCGAGGCGACGCGCAGCGCCGCGCCAAGATTCACCAGCGCATAGATGGCTTGCGTGCCGCTCCCTGCGGTGAGTGGGCGTCCAGTGTGACCGCGAGTCGCGCGCGTCATAACGGCAAGCGTCATGACGCCGAAGGCGCCTGCTGTCAGAGCGTGTATGCCTGCTACGCTGCTGATCGATTGCGGCGCTAGGAGCGATCCGCCCAGGAGCATCAAGCCGAGCGCAAGCCAGCCGTATCCAACGTGGAGAATCGCAACCAACGGCTCGCGCCCGGTGCGCCAGCCTTTCCAACGCGCGAGCCGAATCGCGGTGAGAATCCCTACGAGCGTCAACGCTCCGCCCGCAAGCGGCGCGGTGGGTGCGGCCAGCCAGGCGGCGATGCTGCACGCGGTTATGATCAACACGGCGATGTCGAAGCGGCCTGCCGAAACGGGCTCGGGTGTCAACTTTT
>JADLHI010000344.1 GCA_020848895.1 Hyphomonadaceae bacterium | reverse complement strand
GGTCAAGGCGCGGCGACGACGTTCCGCGGCGCTCCTCGCGCAAACGCCTCGATGTTGGCCAGCGTCGTATCGATGATGCGGGCGAGCGCCTCGGTCGTATTGTAGGCATTGTGCGGCGTCACCAACACGTTGGCAAAACCCAGCAATGCGTGATTAGCGGCGAAGGCTCTAAGGTCGGCGTTGGTCGCGGCGCCAGCGCGAAATATCTGGGCTTCGTCGCGTAGCTGGGCCTCCTGCGCCATGACGTCGAGGCCAGCGCCCGCGAGGCGCCCCTCGGCGAGCGCGCGCACCAGCGCCTCCGCATCGACTACAGAGCCCCTGGCGGTGTTGATGAGCACCGCGCCTGGCTTCATCAGCGCAAATTCCCGCTCGGCGATAAGACGCCGCGTTTCCGGCGTTGCCGGAACATGCAAGGTCACGATGTCGGCTTGGCCAAGCGCCGCATCGAGGGAAGCGTACCGAAAGCCAAGACGCTGTGCCGCCAGTTCGTCGGGGCGGGCATCGACCGCGATGACATCCATGGAAAAGCCCCGCGCGATTTCAATTACGCGCATGCCGATGCGCCCGGCGCCAATGACGGCGATCGTCCTACCCTTCAGTTCGAAGCCACGAAGACCGGCCTGATCGAAGCGGCCGCGCCGGGTGCGCTCGGCGGCGTCGGCGATCTTGCGCGCAAGTCCTAGTAGCAGCGCAAACACGTGTTCGGCCACGCTCGTGTTGCCGTAGCCTGGTACGTTGCAGACGATGATCCCGCGGCTTTGACAATAGCCAAGGTCGATATGGTCATAACCGGTCGAGCGCGTGGCGATGAGTCTGAGCTGCGCAAAATGCGCCAGCACGCGCGCGTCGAGCTGCGAATGGACGAACGATGAGATGATATCGGCCTTGGCATGGATGCGAGCGGACGCTTCGTCGAGAACACCTCGCACGCAACTCACTTCATAAGCGAAACTAAGGCGCAGGCAGGCGTCATGTTCCCACTGCTCAGTTTCGAACACAGCGAGCTTCATCTTTGTCCCTTCGCGTCGGAAGGATGGAAGGTGGCCGGCTGTTGCATCTGGCCGGCGCCCGCCGCTAACCGCACGTCGCAAGCTGGCGTTGCACAAAGCCTCTGCTCGCGCGGCGTGTCAGCGCGCGCCAGCCCTCGCATTCTCCTGCGCGTCCTTGCCGCCGACCACGACACGGGCAATAGCGCCCCAAAGATTATAGAAGAACACGAAGACGACCGCGACGAACCAGCCATAAAGGGCGCTGGCGATGAGCCCGTAGAAGAAGCTGGGCAAAGTGAGCAGCTCAAATTGGGGGAAGATGGTCGATAGCAGTGCGTGCGTGGGAAGCTCCGGCATGAAGGTCCAGATCGCAAGGCATGCGAGATAGATGGTCATAAACAGCATGCACGCGCCGAACATCGTCGGCAGATAGGGGAGCGGGTGATACTTGATCATGAGGCGCCTCCTTGGCGGCCACGGGGCGAGGACTTGCCCGAAATGGACGCCGGACTCACCTGGCTATACGCGGGCGGGCCGTTCACGCCCTGGTGGAAATCGTTCGCCGCAAAGAGTCGCGAAATGAAGCAGGGCAGAGATGGCCGCGACCCGGCGTTGCGGCTTGGTCTTCGTCGCTTTGGCTGTAGCGGGCCTAGATCACAAAGACGGGCGCAAACCCCCCGCCAGGCGTACGCAAGTTAGTGGTCTGGCCCTGATAGAGACGGGCCGCCGCCAGCACGATCTTGGCGTCGTAGGTATAGAGCCGCACATCGACTTTGCGGTCTTGGCGCGCGCCGTCGATCAAAATCGCACGTGTTCCCGGCGGGGCAAAGGTTTGCGCGACATAGTCGCCGGCGATGATCTCGGCCCAGACGCGCTGCGTGAGCTTATCGCCGCGATAAGCCGCCTTGCTGCCATGACCGTGGGCCGGCTTGAAAAACCAATGCTTGCGCTCGGCCCAGAGCCCCGGCGCGCTTTCGGGCGTGACGCGGCGAGTCCCCGGGATCGCCGCGAGCGCTGCGATGTCAGCTTCAGGCACGTTCCACGCGCGGAGCAAAGCGCTATCGCTCATCAGCGTGAGATTGCGCTTGTCGGCGAAGAGCGCATGCGCGTGCGGATTGGGCGTCACCACTGTCGCGCCCGATTCATAAGCCGCGCGCAACGGCGCATGCACGGCTTCCGACAAAGAAAAATCGACCAGCCGGTTGTAAACAAGATCGATCACTTGGCCGTCGACGCGGAGACGCCCGTCGGAGAACTTAAGGTCGCGCGCATCAGCCACGATACATTCGACGCCATGGCGTTCGAGCGCGCGCGCTGCGAGCAGGAATTCCGGGTAAAGGAATTGCGCGCTTGGATCATCGTCAACGATCGCGATAGAAGCAGGGCTGCCCGCGCGTCCCTGCGCGCGCCATTCCGCCTCGATCATGGCAAGGAACGTATCCTCGAATTGTTCGGCCGGCGCCGGCGCGATGCGCGCTTCCTCGCAACAGACGCGCTGTGCGCGCGCCAGCGCCGCGTTCAGAAAAGCGCCGCCCGCATTGGTGTTGACCTCAATGAGCGCGGGGCCGGCCGCACCGAGATGGAAGTCATAGCCCATAAGCACCCCGCGGGGCCCATAGTCGCGGCGCCCTAAGGCAGGCGCCCAGGCCAGAGCCGCGGCGATATAGGCGGGGCGGCGCGTCAAACTTTCGATCGCGGCGACGACCTCGCCCATGGTCTCGATTTCGGAACGCGAGACAAACACCGCGACGTTGGAGAAGAGGTGGGGGCGATCGCCCAGCAGCGCGTCGCCATCAAGCTCGCGCTCAAGCGCCGATCTAAGCGCGGTCTCGTCAAGCGTTTGGCAGAGGCATGACCGGTTGAGGGCATGCGCAGTCTCGCCCAGCGCACTCTCTTCTTCGCAGATCCGCGTCACGGTCGCTCCTCTTCGCGCGTGTTCCTCACCTGCTCGCCCGCGGCAAGTTCTTTGTGCATCAGTCGGGCAAGGGCAGCGCGGCAGCGTCATAGACAAAGTTCAGGCGCGCCACTGGCTGATCGGGACGGCGCGCCTCGATGCTCAAATGATAACGGTCGCGCGCAAGTGTCGTGAAGCCGCCATAGGCGAGGGCGCCTTCAATGTGCATGGGCTCAAGCCGCAACCGGCGCGCACCGCGGTGGCGTTCGCCGCGCAAGGTCGCGTCGACCGCCGCATCTTCGATGCGCGCGCCGGTGTCTGCGTCAAAGAGCGCGATCATGACATGTGCGTTGCCGCCGCCCTCGCCCGCATGCATGCGCCGCTCTGCGTGACTTGGCGCGTGCGTTGCGATCAGCGCGCTGGGGGCAACCCCCAGATATGCAGTGACCCCATCAGTGGTCTGGACGAACATGGTCTCATGCCGCGGCGCGGGCG
>JADLHI010000343.1 GCA_020848895.1 Hyphomonadaceae bacterium | reverse complement strand
GTTTGGCGTCGTTTGTACATAAATGGCTCGCGCTCCTCGTCGGAGTGCAAATCGTCTTTTGGGTCGTAAGCGGGCTCTTCTTCACGATCATCCCGATCGAGCAGATCCGCAGCGAGCACCTGATCCGTCCGCCTGAGACGGCGCGTCCGCTCACAATCGCCAGCGGCGCGGCTCTCAGTGAGCTTCGCGACCTTCAGGGACGCGCGCCCGTCAAACTGACGATCGAGACGCGTCCCACGCTCGGGCAAGTCATCGTCGCCGAGTTTGCAGACGGCCCGCCGGCGCTGTTCGAAGCCGCCACTTTTCGTCAGCTGTCGCCGCTCGATGCGGAGGCTGCGGCTGCGGTTGCGCGCGGGCACGTGACGCTCGCATCGGCGCCCGCGCGTGTCGAGCTGATTGAGACCGAAAGTTCAGAATATCGCGGGGCCTTGCCAGCGTGGCGCGCTCAATTCGCCGATGGCGGCTTAGCGGTCTATGTCGCCGCCAACACTGGCGCGGTCACAGCCCGGCGCTCTGATATGTGGCGGCTCTATGACACGCTTTGGGCGCTCCACATCATGGACTGGCAAAACCACGAGGATTTCAATCATCCGCTCATCATCATCGTGACCGCCATTACGCTTTTGTCGGTCATCGCCGGCATCGTGCTCATCCCCTACCGCATCCGGTTTGGAAGCGGGCGCCGGCGCAAGAACGGGCCGACGGCCAGCGCCGCAGCGGACAGCTGAGGGATTGGCTAGAAGCGCGCGTATGAAGGGTGTGAGCGGCCCCGACGCTCATCAACGGAGAATTCGAAATGAAAGCCAAACTTCTGGTCAGTGCAATCGCCGCGGCGATGGTGTCGAGCTTTGCCCTGACCGCGCCAGCCCTCGCCCATCCCGGCGAAAACCATCAGGCAGTGCCACAGACCGCGGAAGGCGAAGGCACGGTGACCGCCATCGATGCGCAGGCCGGCACCGTCACCCTCAATCACGGCCCCATCGCAAGCCTTGGCTGGCCAGCGATGACGATGACGTTCCGGGTACACTCCGCGTCCGTGCTGCAGGGCGTGAGTGTCGGCCAGCGCGTGCATTTCGAGCTGATGAACGACAACGGCCGTCCGATGGTGACGGAAATCCACGTGCTTTGATCGACATGGCGCCGCTGCGGGGTCGCTAGGCGACACCGCACGGCGACGGCCGCAGCTTGCGAGGGGAATAAGATGGCGCAAAAGAGTGCACCAGCGCGCGTACTGGCGGCGTTGGCGGTGGCGTTTTCGTTGATCCTGCTCAGTCCTCAGCTCGCCGTCGCGCACCAAGGCGAGCAACACCCCTCGCAGAACGAACAGACTGACAACACCCAAACGGCGCCCGAACACGACATGGGCGCCATGTCGCCCGACGAGGTGATGTGGCCGACCGCTGAGAGCATGCAAGGCATGCCCGGCATGGACCACGATGCGCGACCCGCTACCCTATCTGGACGCATCATTCGCTGGCTCGGCGTTTGGCACCCCGCCGTCATCCACTTTCCCATAGCTTTGTTGTTGACAGCAGCATTCCTGGAAGCGGCGGCCGTTATCCGGCGCAAGCCGGTCTATGCGGCCAGCAACAAGATCTTGCTCGCGGTTGCGACGCTCGGCGCGTTCGCCGCCGCGCCTTTGGGCTGGGCCAACGCCGGTCTTCCCGCACCCGACGATGAGACCGCGCTGGTTTTGCACCGCTGGATCGGAACGGCGTTGCCGTTTCTCATTCTTTTGGTCTGGTGGTTGAAGAAGCCAGTTGATGAGGCGGCGCAACGCCCAGGCGGATGGGGCTACGAGACCGCTCTTGCGCTCACGGTGCTCGTCATTCTCTCCCAAGCCTATCTTGGCGCTGAGGTGACGCACGGCGCTGGCCACCTGGCGTTCTAATGACGACGGACGCCTCGCGCGCTCTTCAGCGGGCGTACGAGGCCTACCCTTCTTCATGGCGGCGCAAGCGTCGGTGCGCCGACGTCGACTTATGGGCCGCTTCGGTGATGCTCGACTGGATCTCTGGGCTGAGGCCGCGAAGCGTTGACATAATAGACATCGGCTGCGGCGCGGTGTGGCTGACTGAGGCGCTGTCGCGCTACGGGCCCATTACCGGCATCGATTGCGCCAATCTCAATCACCCTGCATCCGTCCGCGCGCTTGCGCGCGGTGCATATGACCAAGACCCCGCGCTCTTGCCGCGGTACCTGACGCCTGGCGCAACCGCCGTCAAAGGCGGGGACGGTTTCGGACTCGCTCTGGCGCTCGGCGCGCCGGACTTGCCGAACGATCTTCACGATTTTTGTCGCAAGGTTGGCGAGGTCCTGCTCCCGGGCGCGTGGTTGGTTTGGAATCCGCCGACACATCATGCGTTCAATACGAGCCATGATTGGCGCGCATGCTTGGGCGCGCAGTTCAGCTTGCTGAATTCAAACATGCTTACCGGCCCCTTCGAGGCGGAGAGCAATCTTGGATCGGAGGCGCTCATTCTCCTTGCGCGGCGCAACGAAGCCGGCGCGCAAGGCTGATAGGCAACGCATTGGCTCACATGACACTCGCCTTCGCCCAGTGCGTGTGCGCGCATCCGCACATCGAGCGAGCGCGCTATCGTACTTGCGCATGAGCGGCGGCGATCAGATTTTTGAAGCTAAAGAAAGGTCGATGCAGACGCACGCCGTCAATGGCGCCCTTGCCATCGGCGTCGCGCAGGTCTTGAAACTTCCGTTTCAGGCCGCCTCGCTTCTGGTCCTGCCGCGTCTATTGCAGCCGATCGACTACGGCGTCTACGCCATGATCGATCCGCTGATCTCGATCTCGGCATTGCTGCTCAATTTCGGCATCGGCCAAGCGTTGATCCAAGCCCCATCGCTGCGGCGAGACGAAGTTAGCGGGCTCTTTTGGATCACCGTCATCGCCGGCTGCGCCGCAGCATTGCTCATGCTCGCCGGATCGCCGTTTGTTGGTGGTTTTTACAACGATCCTCGCGCAGGCGTTGTCGCTGCTGTGTCGTCGATTTTCTTGATCCTGACGGGCCTCACCAACGTGCATGAATCGCTCTTGAACCGGCAGATGAAATTCGGCTGGGTGGCGATGATTAGCGTTGTCGGGATGGCGCTTGGGTTTGTGGCAAGTTTGAGCGCGGCGCTTGCGGGCGCCGGCTATTGGTCGCTGGTTCTTGGCTTCGGCGTGCAGCAGATCGTCAGCTTAGTCGGCGTATGGCTGGGCGTCGGTTGGATTCCGCGCGAAAGGCCAACCTTCAAGGGGCTGATGCGTTTCTACAAATTTGGGGCCGCCATAATGCTCGCCGAAGGCGCCGTTGTGGTCGCGCGCGAGGCCGACAGCGTTTTGATCGGCCGCTATGTCGGCGGCGTTTCGCTGGGCTATTATGATCGCGGCAACAAGCTGGCCATCGTCCCCATCCAGCGCATCAATACAGTGCTGCAGCAATTGCTGCTGCCGATCCTGTCGCGCTTGAACGGAGAAGACGAGCGCTACCGCTACGCGTATCTCCGCGTCATCCGGCAACTCATGCTTTTTCTGACGCCGGGCGTCGTCGGCGTCGGCGTCACCGCACCCATTTTGGTGCCATTCGTGATCGGAGAACAATGGGCGCCAGCCGCGCCGATCTTCGCGTGGCTTACGCTCTCAGCCCTCCACCGCCCGGTCAGCATGTCGATGGATCTTCTGTTCATCAGCCAGGCGCGCATGCGCGACTATCTGGCCTGGAGCGCGTTCAGCACCGTCACCAGTATCGCCGCATTCGTGACCGGTTTGAACTGGGGAGCAGTCGGGGTCGCGGCCGCGTTCGCGCTAAGCGATCTCTTTGTCCGCATGCCGGCGCTTTGGTGGTGGGTCACCAGAACCGGTCCAATCCGCATGGGCGACCTTTACGCAAGCGCAGCGCCCTTCGCGGCCGGAAGCGCCACAGCGTTTGGCGCCGTGAGTTTGGTTCAGCACCTTTCGATCGCCAACCACCTTGCGCTTCTCGCCCTCAGCGCGGGCGCCGCCTACGCCGCCTCGTGGAGTACGGTGGCTCTATTCAAACGCGGCCGCGCGACTTTGCGCGACGCTCTGGGCCTTATCCGCACCGAACTCCCGCGACTTTTGCGCCGCCGACCCGATCATGCGACGCCGCCACACTGACGCGCCGCCGCCTCCCATCCGACAATCACCGGACTTCGCATCGTTGGCTCCCGTGTTTGGGGCCGCCCGGGTGAGTCGAACACCCGACCTCGCGCACAAAAACGCGCTGCTCTACCGCTGAGCTAGGGCGACCGAGATTAGAGCGTGAGAACCGCCGCCCAACGACCCGGGGTTCATCCTAGTGGCCGCGGCGCCCGCCGCCGTGATGCGTATAGCCGTGACGAAAATGGCCGCCAGAGGCGTGATGGGCGCCAAAATAGGTGACGCCGACCGAACCGTAATAAGGCGAGGCGTAGTAAGATCCGTCGTAATAGCGCGAGTAGCGGCGCGCGCTTGGGGGCGCTGTCACCCCTGTCGCCACCGGCACGACGCATGTCGTTGGATACGCAGACGGCGCCGCTGTGTCGGCCGGCGCCGCGGGGATCGCGCCGGGACTATCGCACGGGACGACATAGTAGAGGTAAGGCGGCGTCACGTCTTCGGCGAACGCCAAACCAGGCGCCGCGGCGAAGCCGATAGCAAGGGCGGTCATAATCAGAGCATGCTTCGTCATGGGGCCGTTCCTTTCTGCGGACATCCAACCGGGGCCGAAGGTCGTTCGAGCAGTTTGGAAACCCGTATTGTCTTCCCCGCCGACGCTCCTACTGAGATTACGCGACTTGTGTTGAAATCCCGCGCGGCGCGCGTTTTGTGGCGCACGTCAGAAGTCTTGATCTTTTCAACACTTGCCGGATTGTTTGAGCAAAGCGCGCCTCAGCATGGTCGCCGCCTGGCGCGTCGCGAAAAGATGGAGGCCGCCCAGGTGATTCGAACACCCGACCTTCGCATTACAGTTGCGCTGCTCTACCGCTGAGCTAGGGCGGCCCCTCTAAAAGCCAGCATGCGGCGCGTCGCGCATGCGAACAAGGGGCGTGAGCGCCATCGGAAGATTTCTTGCGCAAGACCGAATTTTTTCACTCACACCCTGCGGGATGTCGCTGGAACGTGCGTAGATTCAAGAACGCCTCAAAGTCACTGGCTCCTCCAAGAGGACCGTTATGTCAAAAGCGCAATGGCTCGGACTTAGAATCGCGCTCGCTTTGCTTGGCCTTACTCTAATCGCCACAACGTGGCTCTATGCATGGGGCCCTTATCGGCTCGTCTCCTTGGATCGGCGTGCGCTCGCAGCGAGTGCGCCGGACGCGCTCGTGCATCCCTCTGGGGCGATTGAGAACGCCGACGATTGGGCGGCTCACCGGGACAGCGTGTTGGCTGCCCTACAGGCGGAAGTCTACGGACGATTTCCAGAAGCAACACGCGCGAGCATCGTTCGACGCACGGCAATTCCAGCGGACCGGACCGGAGGCGTTGGCGGTGTTGAACAAATCGAGGTCTCAACGCCGAACGGGACGCGTTTCACTCTCGTCCTCATTCTCCCACGGTCGGATGGGCCTGCACCCGTGATCGTCATGCAGAACTTCTGCGGCAACCAAGCGGCTTTCCCGGGACGGCCGCAAAGCATTGCCGCTCCGCTCAACTATTACCCTATTCCTTGCCGCCACGGCGCGTTCGACCCGCTGCATCGGGCGGTGTTTGGCGCGTGGATGCTTGGCCCCCCGTTCGAGCTTGTGGCACGGCGCGGCTATGCGCTGGCAATGTTCTATGGCGGCGATGTCGTTCCAGATTACCCGCCCGACGCCACGCCGGCGCTTGAGCAGATAGAAGCGGATGGTGCGATCGCCGCTTGGGCGTGGGTCAACGCGCGCGTCATCGATGTCTTGGAGGACGATGCGCGCATCGACCAAGACCGCATCATCGCCTGGGGCCAATCGCGGTTTGGCAAAGTGGCCTTATTGG
>JADLHI010000342.1 GCA_020848895.1 Hyphomonadaceae bacterium | reverse complement strand
GGCTCGCCCTGCCGTCATCGGTGGTCGGGTATCAGCGCTCGCGCGTGCGCAATTTGCGTCAGATCAAATTCAGGGCTTCGACCTTTGGCATAAGCGCGTCCGGAGACCTCATGTCGCACCGCGCTCTTGCTTCTTTTTCTTGCTTCACGGCCGCGGCCGTTTGGCCGACGCTTGTCAGCACTTTAACGATAGCGTCGATGTCACCGCTCGAACGGGCGACGCGCGAATCGATTTGCGGTTTGCCGCTGCACGACGCCACCGCGCTGCTTGGTCACTGCGCTCCCTGCTGGGCGGGATCAGCCATGCTGATAGCGGCGGGCCTATCCATCCTCCTGACAAACGCCCGCCGCGAACCGGTGCGCGCCTCTGTTCGCGACTAACCCCAGCTAGTCGCCCTACACTCATCGCGACAAAAAAAGAGGCGAGCGCCTTTCAGCGCCCGCCAGCAGGAAGTTCGTTTGCCCGAACTCAGAAACGATAAGCGATCGAGGTCGAGACAACCCACGGATTGATGTCGACTTCATCGGTCGCGTTGATGTCGCCCGAGATCGTCACGTCAGTGTTGATCCAAATGCGGCGCACATCGAAGTTCACGCCCCAGTGCTCGTTGAGCCGGTAATCCACACCAGCCTGCAACGCCGGACCAATCGATGAATCGTAGTCCACGTGACGGCCAGTCGGCGGCTCGCTGTCGATGAACGAAGTGAAGTTTACGCCAGCGCCGACATAAGGCTCGAACTGACCGAAATCCGTCCAGCGATACTTGAGCGTAACCGTCGGCGGGAAGTGGGTGACTTCGCCAAGATCGACTGCGCCGTTGGCGGCGGTCACGTCATGGGTCGCCACGCAGCACAGCAGCTCCGCCGAGACGTGATCGTTGAAGAAATATTCGATCTGCAGACTCGGCACCACCTCGTCTGAAATGCTGACGTCGATGGGATCGCCGCTCTCGTTCGGCAGAACGCCGGACACGCCGAATTTCACTTGAAATCCATCCAACACGCTCGCTTGCGCAGGTTGCGCCAAGGCGAACGCCGCGAACGCAGCAACCGCTGCAGCTCCAAATTTGCTCATGTTAGTGCCCCTAAGATTTGCACGCGAGCAGAGTCGCACCCACGCAGTTGCGTGAGTTTGAGCCGGATCAAACGGGACGCCGTTTGTGAAAGACAAACGGTCGCGGCTGGCGCGGCGTTAACACCCCAATCGCGTGTGTGAGTTGATCTGAATCAAGCGTTGCGTCGACGAACGTTGCACTGTGCGGCAAACAGCGTTGAGCACACGATGCAACATCTCATCTCTTACGATTTGGCGCGCGGCCTGCACATCATCGCGGTCATCGCATGGGTTTCAGGAATGCTGATGCTGCCGCGCTTTTATGCGAGCATCACGGCGCTGCCGGCCGACGATCGCGCCAACGATGCGCTGTTGCGATCGGTGCAGCAGATTCACACGCTCATACTCGTGCCATCCATGCTGCTCGCTTGGTCGTTCGGCATCTTCCTGTTCTTCGCCTATTTCGCGTCCGATTGGGATGCGCCGCTGGAACGGTTGGCTTCCGTGCCGGCTTGGTTCTGGGCGAAGCTTGGTTTGGTGCTCGGCCTCAGCGCTTATCATGGCATGCTTGTCTTGGCGGGGCGCCGCCTCGCGGCAGGCGAACGGCGCCACACCGAGGCCTTCTGGCGGACGATGAGCGTCCTGCCCTTCTTTGTCGCGGTGGTGATCGTTTTGCTGGCGACGTTGGAGCCGGTGTCGTCGAACCTGGCGCGCTTGCTTTCAAGCAGCTGACGCGTCAGCGCCCGATCTTCGCTTAGCTGCGCGGGCGCCAACCCACGAAGGTAAGCCACAAGCCCATGATCGCTTCGAACGCAATCGCGCCCAGCATGATCGTTTGGGTTTCGACGATGTCGGCCGTCAATTGCGATCCGAACTGCGGCGCGATGATAAGCGCGGCGCCCTTCACGGTGGCAAGAATTCCGATGAGCGAGATGACGCCGGCGCTGATACTGGTCCAGTGATGGTGCGCCACCAGCACTGTCAGCCCCACCATCAACGTGAAAGCGCCCGCAACGAACACGAGTCCCTCGTCTTGCATGAAGCTGGTGAAGAACGTCGCCAACGTGGCGAGCCTGAGATAGAGCGCGAGGGCGACGATGAGCAAATAAGGCCCGACAATGCGCGCCAATGTGCGAGTCCGTACCGTTGGGTCGTAGTCTGGCATCGCTGGCCTCCTCGCCGCGCGCCGCTCCGCGGCGCTAATAGCCGGTTTGCCCGCCCGGGCGTGAGCGTAGCAGCTTGAACCGCTCGAATCCCAACGCCTGCAGCGCATCGAGATCAAAATCGATCATGCCAAGCATATCGCGCTGTTTCAGCGGTTGCGAGCACTTGAACTCACCGTCGCCCGTCTTGTTATACTTCGAGATCGAGACATAACAGATTTTCGACGGGCACGTGAGCGCGCAACCAGCGTTCGCGAACAGCGTGATGCGCTCCTTGTTCGGCAGGCCGGATATGAAGGCGGTATCGCCATTCAGCTCCATCGGCAGCACCACGGTATCGTAGAGATCGAGCGCCGCGCCCACGCGTGCGTAGCTGTTCAGGTTCTTGATGACGCTGGCCTCGATCCGATACTTCGGGAAATCACGGCGTATCCACTTCGCCAACTCGTCATTAGTCACGATCGCCGCGTTGCCGTCGCGGTGGTACTTTTGAAGCAGCGGCGCTGTCTCCTCATACTCGGCTTCGGTGACGTAATGGTTCGTCAGCGGCAGCCTTACGCCGATGTTTGCGTAGTACATTTCACCGACGTCGTGCGGCGTAAGTTCCGGTTTGACGAATACGCGTCCGCCATAAAGCGGCGTTCGCTCGACGAATCCGAACACGCTATCGATGTCGGCAATCGCCACCGTCGCGTAATTGCGCGCCAGGAACGCCAGGATAGGCGTTCCATCGGGCTTGCCTCGGGCTGAAATCGTAAACCGCATGATATCCCTGCGGCAGATTGAGGATCACGCGGCGGCCAACATTGATCCAGATCAATGCTGCTGCGGCCGGGCCTCCCCGAGCGGGTTACGAACGCTCAGTGGGGGAATTCGTCGGTGGAACCCGCAATTTGCCGTGCGTCGGCGCTCTTGGGATGGGGCGCCACGCACCTCATCTAACGTCCCATGAGCCAGGACGACGATCCCCCCGCCTTCCGGCGTTTGCCGCCTTTGAATGCATTGCGCGCATTCGAGGCCGCGGCGCGGCGCCTCAGTATTACCGACGCGGCGAAGGAACTGGCGGTCACCGCGGGCGCGGTCAGCCAACAGATCAAGTTGCTCGAAGAGCATGCCGGGAGCGCGCTCTTCGTTCGGATCGGGCGGACGGTCGAACTCACCGATCTGGGCAGGGAACTCTATCCCTTGCTGCGCGCCGGGTTCGATCAGATCGAACACGCATCCGACCTAATCTATCGTCCTTCGAACCGTCTTTCTTTGCGCGTGACCGCCCCGCCAACATTCGCGGCGAAATGGCTTGCGCCGCGCTTGATGCGATTTACCGGCGCCCACCCCGATGTCGAGGTCTGGATATCGGCCGATCCACAGCTTGCCGACATCGCAGGCGGGCGAGTCGATGTCGCGATCCGCTATGGGCGCGGCCGCTATCCAGATCTCGCCGCCCAACATCTGCTCGCCGTCGAAGTCATGCCGGTATGCAGCCCCTCGCTCCTCGCCGGGCCAGATCCGATCACGAGCGCCGGAGATCTGACGCGTCAGACGCTCATCCACACCAAGGCCGGAGGCCCCGAGGAACCCTATCCCGACTGGCCGCAATGGTTCGCCGCACGCAATATCGAGAGCAACGCGCATCCCGTTGGCTTGCGCGTCGATCAGTTTGCCTTGGCCATCGAAATGGCCGCCTACGGACGCGGCGTCGCGTTGGCGCCGAGAGCCTTTGTTGCCAGCGATCTTGCCCGTGGACGGTTGGCCGCCCCCTTCCCGGATGGCGCGTTGCACACCGAGTTCGCCTATTATGTGCTGACGCGAAAGGCCAACATCTCGGAAAGCACCCGCACCTTCGTGCGGTGGCTCATCGATGAGGCGGCGCGCCCCGACGAATGGGGCGATGAACTCTAGGCCGCTCCGGCGCACATCGCGCTGACATCGTTCAGCGGCGCTAAACAATTTTCGAAAACTTCTGACTCTTATTTTGCCCGGAGCTGCGCCAGGCTCATTGGCGTTGTGAGGCTGGGTTTCATGTTGCATCTGCCCGCGCGATGTTGAGTTGACGCGAAGGCTCGCGCGCGTTCGTGCGCGGCCAAACCGGCTCGCCATCCAGCGCGCGCCTCAGAACATGACTTCAATAAAGAACAAGTCCGCGCCGTTCGGCGCGCGAGGGGATACATCTATGCTTGAACGAACCAAGGTCACGCGCGCCATGCTGGCGGCAACCATTTCCATTGGCGCCTTAGCGGCGCCTAGCTTCGCGTGGGCGCAACAATCAGCCGGGGCCGAGGAAGAAGACACGATCGTTGTCACCGGCACGCGCAGCAGGGGCCGTTCGCAATTGTCGACGCCCTCGCCCGTCGATGTGTTGAGCGGCGAAGCGTTGCGCCAGCAGGGCACGACCGAACTTGCAGAATCGCTCTCCGCTGTCGCGCCCTCGGTCGACTTTCCCCGTCCCGCCGTCGTCGATGGCACCGATTCCATCCGTCCGGTGACATTGCGCGGCCTGGGCCCCGATCAGACCCTTGTGCTGGTCAATGGCGCGCGCCGTCATGCGTCCGCGCTTGTAAATGTGAACGGATCGGTGGGACGGGGTTCGGCGGCGGTCGATCTCAACGCCATCCCCACCGCCGCTCTCGACCGCATCGAGGTGCTGCGCGACGGCGCCTCGGCGCAATATGGCTCAGACGCCATCGCCGGCGTGGTCAATCTGCTGCTGCGCGAAGAACGCGAGGGTGGCGGCCTCACCGTCACATACGGTGGTTATGACACCTCGGTGGAGCCAGCGCGGTCTTCGCGCGACGCCAATGACGGCGAGACGGTGACGATCTCCGGCTGGCAAGGCTTGGGCCTCGGGCAAGACGGCTTCTTGACTGTCTCGGCAGAGTATCTGCAGCGCGGTTCGACGAGCCGCGGCGATATCGATCCGGCGCTGCTTCCCGCTCAGATCGTAAATTCCCGCTTCGGCGATCCTGAAGTTGAGCAATATACGATCTATGCCAACGCTGGCGTTCCGCTCGGGGGAGATTGGGAAGCTTATGGCTGGCTAGGTTATCAGAACCGCGACAGCACCAGCGCGGCCTTTCCGCGCCGCGCCGATAACGTCAACAATGTCACCGCGATCTATCCGAACGGCTTCTTGCCGTTGATCAACATCGTCTCGCAGGACATCACTGCCGCGGGCGGCGTCCGGGGCGAACTCGGCGGCTGGGATGCCGATGTGAGCCTCGTCTATGGCCGTAACCAACTCGATTTCCGGACTGAGAATTCGCTCAACTCCACCTACGGCGCCGCTTCGCAGAAAAGCTTCGACGATGGCGCGCTGATCTATGGCCAGACCGTGCTCGGCGTCGACTTCACGCGGAGCCTTGGCGCGCCGGGACTTGCAGCGCCCATCAACTTCGCTTGGGGCTTCGAAGCGCGCCGGGAAACCTACGAGATCGAAGCGGGCGAGCCTGCCTCTTATAATCGTGGACCGGCCGCCACGCCGACGCTCGCGTCCGGCGCGCAAGGCTTTATCGGCTTTCAGCCCGGCAACGAAGTCGATGAAGATCGCACGGCGTGGGCGGCCTATCTCGACGTCGAAGCACAAGCGAGCGAACGGCTTCTCGTGGGCGGCGCGATCCGCTTTGAGAATTATTCCGATTTCGGCGAGACGCTGAACGGCAAGATCACGGCGCGCTATGACTTCACGGACAATTTCGCCATCCGCGGCGCGCTCTCAAGCGGTTTTCGCGCGCCTTCGCTGCAGCAATCCTATTTTACCTCGACGGCATCGGTATTTGTCGCGCCCAACGTGGTCGAGACCGGCACGTTTCCGGCAACAAGCGTCGTCGCCTCAACTTTGGGCGCGCAACCTCTGGAGCCGGAACAAGCCGTCAATGCATCTTTGGGCCTTGTCTTCCAAGCGGGCGATTTCGATCTCACCATCGACGCCTACCGGATCGAGATCACCGATCAGATCGTCCTATCGGAGAACATCTCACGCACGTTCAGTGCGCAAGTGGCCTCGTTGCTCGATCCTCTGGGCGTAAGCGCCGCGCGTTTCTTCATCAACGGCGTCAATACAGAAACCGAGGGCGTCGACGTCGTCGCGCGATATCAATTGGACGCGGGCGCTTACGGCGATTTCGACTTCGTAGCGGCCGTCAATTTCAACGATGTGAGCGTCACGCGCGTGCCGACTTCGCTGTCTGCGTTGAGCCCCACGCCTACCCTTCTCGGCCGCAACCGCATCCTCACCATTGAGCAAGGCACCCCTGGCGAGAAGGCGGTCCTCAGCGCCGATTGGACGCTCGACAATTGGGGCGCGACGGTTCGCGCCAGCTATTACGGTGATGTGCTGCAGCCAGGGGCGAGCGCGGCGGCGGATTTCCGCACCGGCGAGCACACTTTGTTCGACTTCGAGGGCCGGTATCGCTTCAGCGAGACGATTTCCTTCGCACTTGGCGTCGACAATGCCTTTGACGAATACCCGGACGCCGTGCCGGCCGCTCTCAACACATCGGGCGTCGTCGCGTTCCCATTTTACTCCCCGTTCGGACTCAACGGACGCTTTGCGTATGCGCGCTTGAGCGTCGGTTGGTGATTGCTTCTCCCTCGAAACTCATGGCTCGCGTCGGTCGGACGCGAGCCATTCTTCTTCGGAGTCCAGAATGACCATCACGCGACGCACTGGCCTCTTGGCCGCCGCCGCCATTGCGCTCGCTGCATGCGCGCGCCAACAACCCACGGCCCAACAAGAGAGTGCTGCTGACGATCCTCGGCCTCGCGCCTACGCAGGCATCGGCCAAGCGGCGGCGGATTTCGAACTGCCGAAGCTCGGCGGCGGGGTCGCGCGGCTGTCAGACTATGCCGGCAAGGCGCTTATTCTTTCGTTCGGAGGCCTTTGGTGCCCCGACTGTGTTCTGGACGGACCCGATCTTTCGCATCTCGCGCGCTTGGCAGAGCGCGACGATCGAGTCGCGTTTCTCGACATTCACATGCGCAACCGCTTTGGCAAATGGGGTCCTAATGCGCGCGAGCGTAGCGACCATGCCGTCTATGATGCGGAAGAATCCGGCTTGACGCTCGCCGCTTACTTCGCCGAGACCGGTCATTCCTATCCGGTAGCGTTCGACGCCAGCCGCACCTGGGCGCGTGAAGCATACAAGATCGAATGGTCTCCAACCTATGTCATTGTCGATCGGCACGGCGTCATCCGGCGTTGGCGCACCGATCTGTTCGATCGCGCGTCCGCCGAAGCCTTCTTCGCCGAGGGCGCGGAAGTGTCAGCCGCATGACCAAGCGACTCGCGCGATCGGCGGCAGACCGCCGTCGCGCGTGCGCTTGCG
The DNA here is from genome assembly GCA_020848895.1 of Hyphomonadaceae bacterium. Lineage (GTDB taxonomy): Bacteria > Pseudomonadota > Alphaproteobacteria > Caulobacterales > Aquidulcibacteraceae > Vitreimonas. The sequence continues at coordinate 18,496 of JADLHI010000342.1, read as the reverse complement.
CCCTGTCGATCCCAGCCGGGCATGGCGAAAGGCCAAAAATTGATCTGACCCGCATCGATTTCCTATGCTGATCTGAACCATGTGCCTGGGGCGAAGGAGCCCCTTATGTGCAGATTGGTTTTTGGTTCAGTCGTTCTGGGCGTCGGCCTGCTCATGGCGGCGCCGGCCATGGCCCAAGAACGGAGCAGCCTTTCCGGCAACGCCGCGCTCACGGACATCGAGGCTTCCGATGATCTGATTGCGCAAGCGTTCACGACCGAGGCGCGCGCGGATGATCGCGTCGTGTTGACCATCAAGCGGGCGCTCTAGTGGCCGCGGTCATGTCCTTTCGACGCTTTGTGATTTCCACGATCGGCGGACTGCTCGGCGTCGTCTTTTTGATCACGCTCGTCGCCGCGATCGGCTGGGCGAGTACGCAACTGAATTCAAATGGAGGCTGGTCGTGAGTGACCTCATCTATCTCGCCATCGGCGTCGGCAGCTTCGGCCTCTTGGCGCTCTTTGTCTTCGCGTGCGGGAGAGCCTGATGAGCTTCGACTATATCGTCTGCGCGATCGCGGGCGTTATCGCCCTCGTCTACCTGCTCGCCGCGATGCTGCGGCCCGACAAATTCTAGGATCTCACCCATGACGCTTCTCGGCTGGCTTCAGATCGCCGCCTTCATCGTAGCGGTGTTGCTGCTGGTGAGACCACTCGGCGGATACATGACGCGCGTGTTCTCCGGTGAACGTGTGTTCCTGACGCCCGTGCTTCGGCCGATCGAGAGCGGCCTTTATTGGCTCGGCGGCGTGAAAGCCAAGGAAGGGCAGAATTGGAAGAGTTACGCCTTGGCGATGCTGGCGTTCCACGTCGTCGGCTTCGTCGTATTGTACGCCATCCTTCGCCTTCAGAACGTCCTGCCGCTTAACCCCCAGGGGTTCGGCCCGGTGAGCGATCACCTTGCGTTCAACACCGCCATCTCCTTCATCACCAACACCAACTGGCAAAGCTATGGCGGCGAGACCACGCTCAGCCACTTCAGCCAAATGGCGGGACTGACGGTTCAGAACTTTCTTTCGGCAGCAACCGGCATCGCCCTGGCGCTCGCTTTCATCCGCGCTTTCTCACACTCGAAGGCCAACGACGTCGGTAATTTCTGGGTCGATGTCACACGCGCCAACCTCTACGTGCTGTTGCCGATCTCGATCGTCTTCGCCCTCTTCCTGGTGTGGCAGGGCATTCCGCAAACGCTGGCGGCGAACGTCGGCGCTACCACGCTTGAGGGTGGCGATCAGACCATTGCCCTCGGCCCCGTCGCCAGCCAAGTCGCGATCAAGATGCTCGGCACGAATGGCGGCGGCTTCTTCAACGCCAACGCCGCTCACCCGTTCGAAAATCCGACAGCGTTGTCGAACTTCCTGCAAATGGTCTCGATCTTCGCCATCGGCGCGGCGCTGACTAATGTTCTTGGACGCATGGTGCGAGACGAGCGTCAGGGTTGGGCGCTGCTTGCCGCGATGGGCGTATTGTTCATCGCGGGCGTAACGGTCGCCTACTGGGCCGAAGCCGCGGGCAATCCCGTCCACATCGCCGCCGGTCTCGACGCCGCCAGCGGCAACATGGAGGGCAAGGAGACACGCTTCGGCATCGTCAGCTCAATTCTCTTCGCCGTGGTCACCACAGCCGCCTCATGTGGCGCCGTAAACGCCATGCACGACAGCTTCATGCCGCTCGGCGGGCTTGTGCCGCTGTTCAACATGCAGCTTGGCGAAGTCATCGTCGGCGGCGTCGGCGCCGGTCTCTACGGCATCCTGCTCTATGTCATTCTCTCGATCTTCGTCGCTGGCCTGATGGTTGGCCGCACGCCGGAATATCTCGGCAAGAAGATCGAGGCGCGTGACATGAAGTTGACGATGCTCGGCCTTCTGGTCGTGCCGTTCGCGATCCTTGCGTTCACGGCTCTCGCCAGCGCCCTGCCCGAATGGCGAACGGCGATGGAAGGCGGCACGGCGGGGCCGCAAGACGCCGGCCCGCACGGCTTCACCGAGATGCTCTACGCCTACTCTTCAGCCGCCGCGAACAACGGCTCCGCGTTCGCCGGCCTCACCGCCAACTCTCCGTTCTGGAACGTGACGCTTGGCCTCGCCATGATCATCGGACGCTTCGCCATGATCGTGCCGATGCTGGCCGTCGCCGGCTCGCTTGCGGCCAAGCCAAAAATTCCGGAGTCGGCGGGCACGTTTCCAACACACGGGCCGCTCTTCGTCGGCCTGCTCGTCTCCGTGATCCTGATCATGGGAGGCCTGACCTTCTTCCCTGCGCTCGTCCTCGGCCCAGTGGCCGAACATTTCGCGATGTTGCGCGGCGATCTTTTCTAGGAGTGCATGCTCGTGGCGCGTAACCCTGCCCCGTCCGTCTTCACTTGGTCGATCATCGGCCCAGCGATCGGTGACGCCTTCAAGAAGCTGAACCCTCGCTGGCTTGCTCGAAATCCTGTCATCCTCGTCACCGCACTCGCGGCATTGCTGGCGACAGTGTTCTGGATACGCGACATCACCGATCATGGTGACACGCTATTCTCAGGTCAGATCGCGTTCTGGCTTTGGCTGACCGTGTTGTTCGCCAACTTCGCTGAAGCCGTCGCTGAGGGTCGAGGCAAAGCTCAAGCGGCAAGTCTTCGAAAGACCCAAACCGAAACCGTCGCCAACCGCGTGACCGACATCGCCGCATCGAACGTTACCCGGGTGCCGGCGCCTGATCTCAAGATTGGCGATCTCGTATTATGTGAACCTGGTGACGTCATTCCCGGCGACGGTGAAGTCATCGATGGCGTGGCAACCGTAGACGAGAGCGCCATCACCGGCGAAAGCGCCCCGGTCATCCGGGAGTCGGGCGGCGATCGGTCGGCGGTGACCGGCGGCACGCGCGTGCTGTCAGACCGAATTGTAGTGCGGATCACAGCCGAACGCGGCTCTTCATTCCTCGATCGCATGATCGCGCTGGTTGAAGGCGCCGATCGCCGCAAGACGCCGAACGAGATTGCGCTGGCGATTCTCCTGGCCGCTCTCTCGCTCGTCTTCCTGGTCGCGGTCGGAGCGATCCCGCCGTTTGCGGCTTACATCCCGGGCGGCGTGAGCGGCGTGGCGTTGGTTGCCCTGCTGATCGCCCTGATCCCTACCACGATCGCCGGACTGGTCTCTGCCATCGGCGTTGCCGGTATGAACCGATTGGTGCGTTTCAACGTGCTGGCTATGTCAGGCCGCGCCGTCGAGGCCGCCGGCGACGTCGACGTGCTGCTGCTCGACAAAACGGGCACGATCACGCTCGGCAACAGGCAAGCAGCGGAATTTCATGCACTTGCAGGCGTTACGGAACTTGAACTTGCAGAAGCTGCGCAACTGGCGAGCTTGGCCGACGAGACACCCGAGGGCCGTTCGATCGTGGTGCTCGCGAAAGAGCGTCATGGACTGCGGCCCAGCGATCCGACGCAACATAAAGCCCGCTTCATCCCATTCACTGCACAGACGCGCATGAGCGGCGCCGACTGGAATGGCTCACGTATCCGCAAGGGCGCCGTGGATGCCGTCGTCGACTACCTGAAGCAAGAGAACGGCGCCGGATGGACGCCGCCCGCTCTTCTTCAACAGATCGCTGACCGTATCGCCAAAGCCGGCGGCACGCCGATCGCCGTCGCGCGAGATGGGCGCCCGCTTGGCGTCGTTTACCTGAAGGACGTCGTGAAGGGTGGCGTGAAGGAACGTTTTGCCGAACTTCGGCAAATGGGCATCCGCACCGTCATGATCACGGGCGACAACCCACTCACCGCCGCCGCCATTGCGGCTGAAGCTGGCGTGGATGACTTCCTGGCTCAAGCCACGCCAGAAAAGAAGCTCGAACTCATCCGCGGTGAGCAAGCGAAAGGCCGTCTCGTCGCCATGTGTGGTGACGGCACCAACGACGCCCCGGCACTGGCTCAGGCGGATGTCGGCGTGGCGATGCAAACCGGAACGGTCGCCGCCCGTGAAGCCGGCAACATGGTCGATCTCGACAGCGATCCGACGAAGCTCATCGAGATCGTTGGCATCGGAAAGCAACTTCTGATGACGCGCGGCGCATTGACGACGTTCTCGATCTCGAACGATGTCGCCAAGTATTTCGCCATTATCCCAGCCATGTTCGTGAGCCTCTACCCTCAGCTTGCGGCCATGGATATTATGGGGCTGTCGAGCGGTCCGGGCGACAATAGCGCGATCCTCGCCGCGATCATCTTCAACGCCTTGATCATCGTGCTGCTGATCCCGCTCGCTTTGCGCGGCGTGCCTTATCGTCCGGCGCCGGCTGGAAAGCTCCTGGCGCGCAACTTGGCCATCTACGGTCTCGGCGGCATCATCGCGCCGTTCATCGGCATCAAGATCATTGACCTCGCCATCTCCGCCATCGGCCTCGCTTAGAAATCACGATCATGACGCACCTTCGCCCCGCTCTGACGCTCATCGTGTTGTTCACGCTGCTGTTGGGCATCGCCTATCCGCTCTCGATCACCAGCGTGGCGCAACTCGCCTTCCCACGCCAAGCCAACGGCAGCCTGATCGAACGCGACGGGCATGTCGTCGGGTCGGAACTGATCGGCCAGAGCTTCACCCAACCACAATACTTCTGGTCTCGCCCGTCGGCGGCTGGCGACGGCTACAACGCATCGGCGTCATCAGGTTCAAACTACGGCCCAACCTCGCGTCCGCTGGCCGAACGCATCCAAGGCGACATTGAGCGCGTTCGCGACACTGGCGTCGCCGGCCCGATCCCTGCCGATCTGGTGACCGCTTCGGGGTCCGGCTTGGACCCACACATCTCACCCGCCGCCGCCAACGTCCAAATCGCACGCGTAGCAACCGCACGCGGAATTCCAGAAGCCGACGTTGCGGCCCTTGTCGCTCAGCACACGCAAGGGCCATTCCTAGGCTTCTTGGGAGAACCGGTCGTGAATGTTCTTGAACTCAACCTCGCGCTGGACGCACGACATCCCTTGAGAACCTAAGATGCCTTCGACAGACGCCACACGCCCTTCTCCCGACGCGCTGCTCAAGCTCGCGTCCAAGGAAGGCCGTGGGCGCCTGAAACTCTTCCTCGGCGCCGCCCCCGGCGTCGGCAAGACCTACGAGATGCTTCTTGAAGCCCACAACAAGAAACGGGAAGGCGTTGATGTTGTCATCGGCGTGATAGAGCACCACGGGCGTGAAGAAACGCGCCAACTTCTCGCTGGCCTGGAACTCGTCCCGCGTCGTCAGCTTTCGTATCAAGGCCAGACGCTCAAGGAGATGGATCTAGACGCGATTCTGAAGCGCAAGCCGAAGATCGTGCTGGTCGATGAACTCGCGCACACCAACGCCGAGGGCGTTAGCCACCCCAAGCGCTGGATGGATGTTCGCGATTTGCTTGCCGCCGGCATCGACGTCTTCTCCACCATGAATGTGCAGCATCTTGAGAGCGCGAACGATATCGTCGCCAAGATCACGCACGTCCAGGTTCGTGAAACTGTGCCGGACAGCCTTCTCGACTTGGCCGACGAGATCGAGGTTGTGGACATCACGCCGGAAGAGCTTCAGCAGCGCCTTCGGGACGGGAAGGTCTATCCGCAAGAAGTCGCTCAGCGGGCGCTTGCCAATTTCTTCAATGCCGGAAATTTGACGGCGTTGCGCGAACTCGCGCTGCGACGAGCTGCCGAACGTGTCGATCGCGCGATGCGTGAGCACATGGCTGAGCATGGTATCGCCGGCCCGTGGGAAGCAAGTGAACGCGTTCTGGCATGCATCGACGGCAGCGGCGCCTCGGCCACTGTAGTACGCCGCGCCAAGCGTCTCGCGGATCGTCTCCGGGCGCCATGGGAAGTGGTCAACGTTGCCACGCCCGAAACCGAGCGTGCGCCACGCCGTGTTCGAGACGCGCTTCTGGATGCCTTCCGACTTGCCGAAGAGATGGGCGCGACGACGCGCACGCTGATGGGCGACGATCGGGCAGCCGAGATACTTGCGTACGCGCGAGATCAGAACGTAACCCATATCGTGATCGGCGCCAGCGCCAGGCCCTTATGGTTCGAATTGCTCAACGGCTCGGTCATTCGGCGGCTCGTCCGAGACGCTGGCGACATCGCCATCGAAATCTGCCCGCGTGACCGCTCTGCGGAAGAACCGCCGAAGAGTGGAATGCGACCTGTCCCGTTCGGAGAACCGGGAGCCTATGTCGCCGCCTCAACGTTCGTCGCGATAGCCTCAGCCTTCGCTGTCCTCATTGATCAATGGGTTGAGCTGCCGAACATCTCGCTCGTCTACGTCCTCGCGATCATAGCCGCCGCGATCCGGTACGGCATGGTCGTCTCGATCTTCACGGCGATCGTTTCGGCGCTCGCCTACAACTTCTTCCTCATCCCACCACTCCACACATTCACGATCTCCGACCCGTCCAACATCTACGCCTTCAGCTTCTTCATTGCGATCGGTCTGGCCGTAAGCGGCGTCGCCGCCAGGACACGAGCGCAGACTTTGATCGCCCGCCAACTCGCTCGGCGGGCAGCGGACCTTGAAGCGTTCGCCCGGGGCTTGGTCGGCATGGAAGACGAAGGCGAAATCGCCGCCACGACCACTGAAACAGCGTCTCGATTGTTGTTCGCTCGCGTCGTCCTGCTTTCATCGCGTCATGGCGACCTGGAGGTCATCGGTGAAGCGCCTGGGCCTGAACTCCTGGGCGCCGACGATCTCGCCGCCGCCAAGTGGGCCTACTCGCAGCACCGCGAAGCTGGCCGAGGATCGGACACGCTGCACGGCGCCAGATGGCTCTTCGTGCCCATACCCGGTGAACGCGGCTTCGTCGGCGTTATCGGCGTAAGACCGTTGGACGACGCCGAACGCCTCAACCCGGATCAGCGGCGCATCCTTGATCTGATCTCTGCTCAAACCGGCATCGCGCTCGATCGAGCACGTTTCCAGCGGGACGCGGCGGATGCCCGCATCGAAGCGGAAGGAGAGCGCCTCAAGGGCACGCTGCTCGCATCGCTTTCCCATGATCTTCGAACGCCGCTCACGACGATCCGAACCGCGATCGAGAGCTTGCAGAAGTTTGGCGAGCGGCACGACCCAAAGACGAGAACGGACCTCCTGAGCACGGCGCACAGCGAAGTCCAGCGGTTGACCAAGTTCATCGAGAACTTGCTGACAATGGGGCGCATAGATGCCGGCGCCGTTCACGTGCGTGGACAACCAACGGAAGTTTCGGAGGTCGTCGAACGCGCACTGGACCGCATGAGGCTTGCGCTGGCCGACAAGAGGATATCACGGGACGTCTCTACCGCCCTTCCCCAGGTGAAGGCTGATCCCGACCTAATCGAAGCGGCCCTCGGCAACATTCTTGAGAACGCGGGAAAATATGCCCCGCCAGAGTCAACTGTGTTGGTTCGCGCCTTCCGGAAGGACTCGAACGTCGTCATCGAAGTTCTGGATGAAGGCCCAGGCTTTCCATCTGACGCCATACGAACCTTGTTTGAGAAATTCGCTCGTGGTGTCGAGGGAGATGGTCGCCCGCCGGGAACGGGGCTGGGGCTGGCGATCGCCAAGGGTTTCGTCGAGGCTCAGGGCGGCTCGATCACGGCGGCAAATCGTTCCGATCATGCCGGCGCTGTTGTAAGCATCTCCTTGCCGATTGTTGTGGATGACGCATGACTGCCGACGCGCAGCGGATACTCGTTGTAGAAGATGACAAGCCGCTCCGATCAACGCTCGTGGCGACGCTGAAGGCCGAAGGTTACGCGCCGCTAGAGGCCGGCAGCGTTACCGCAGCGCAGCAGCGCCTCTCCGAGCGTTCCGTCGATCTCATCGTGCTCGACCTTGGCCTTCCAGATCAGGACGGGATGAACCTTCTTGCCGCACTCCGCAACGCCAAGGACCTCACGCCCATCGTTGTCCTCACGGCTCGTGACAATGAAGCGTCAAAAGTTCTCGCTCTCGATCTCGGCGCCGATGACTATGTCACGAAACCATTTGGCGTGGCCGAGTTGTTGGCCCGGATAAGATCCGCTCTGCGTCACGGCGTACAACTACGAGGCGCCATGCCGATCGTTCATGTCGGCGACGTCGAAATCGATCTCGCCGCCCGCCGCGTCCTGAAGGCCGGCAGCGAGATTAAGCTATCGAGAAAAGAGTTCGATCTGCTGGCAACGCTTGCCGCCGACGTTGGCCAGCCCGTGGCCCACGAGCGTCTTCTCGAACAGGTATGGGGATCGCCCGATGCCGACATCCGATACCTGCGCGTCTACATCGGCCAGGTCCGCGACAAGATCGAAGACAATCCTCAGGCCCCACGGCTGATCGTCTCGACACCAGGCTTTGGATACACGCTGCGGCAATAGCTGACAGCGACAAAACGGACGCTGCGAACGAAGCAACGGCGCCGCGCTCATTCAGCTGCCGCGCATTCTGGCGCAGATATCCAGCGTCAGCTTTCGGAACCATCGATGCGCCGAGTCGTTCTCGGAATTCGCGTACCAAGCTAGAGCCAACGTCAATTGAATTGGCAGTTGACCGTCCGCGAGAATGCGCATCGGGAGATAGCGCTGCATGTGGGCGACTACGCGGCGCGGAACGATTGCCGCAGATCCGGTATCCGCCGCCAATGTCGGCAAGAGGCTAAATTGCTGGATCTGCGCGATAACTCGCCTGCCCTGTTCAACTCGGCCGGTGACGGCGTTCGCGAGAGCGCCGTCAAGCGATGACAGCGCGGGGTAGTACATCAGATAATCCTGCGAAAGCAGCTGATCGCGCGTTAGGCGCCGTTTCCGGGCAAGTGCATGGTTCGCGCCCACCACGGTCACGAACTCATCCTCAATGAGCGTGGCGTGACGGATGGCCGGATATCGGTTCTCACGAAGCAGCAATTCTGGAACGATGAAGAGGTCCACCTCGCCCGCGTGCGGCTCAAGCGAGGGATGTGGGATATCCACGAAATGAACCGACATCTTCGGCGCCTGCCGGCGGAGTTGACGAATGAGTTCCGGCGCCACCGTCACCACCGCATAATCGGCGCTCGCAATCACGAACCGGCGTGAAGAATTGCTGGGATCGAATTGTTCGCTGGCGATCACCGCCTCGATGCTCGCGCAAATCGCATCGACCGGGGCGATCAATTCTTGACCACGCATGGTCAGCGACATTCCACGTCCGTGCCGAACCAGGAGCGGGTCGTTCAGGACGACGCGGAGCTTGGCGAGCGCGGCGCTCACCGCGGGCTGGGTCAGCCCAACGGCTGCGCCGGCGCGCGAGAGATTTCTCTCGCGCAGCAGCGCTTGGAGAACGGGCAACAGGTTGAGATTGACCGAGCGGAGCGACATGCCGCCTTCGATATATCCATGAAATTGATATGACTACCTCTAACTCTCTATTTTGTAGATAGTCGCGAGGCGATCAGGCTGGCGCGCTTGCTGCTCAATCCTCGGAGGCCCCGGGCCTATGTCTTCCAAGCGCTACGATGTCGGCGGTGTGATGCTGCCGCGCCCCTTTCACATTCAACGCCTTGGACACATCGGGCTTTCGCAAGCCGATCTTGAGGCGTGCACGGATTTCTGGGTCGACAATCTCGGTTTCCGTAAGACTGACGCATTGCAGCCGCCTGGCGTTCCCCGCCCTCTAGGCTGGTTCACGACCTACGGCGCCGACCACCACGCCCTCGTTCACATCGATGCTCTGCTTGAGCAGGGCGGCCCCCATTACGGGCGCGGCGTCACCGTCAACCAGATCTCGTTTCAGGTCGGCACCCTGAAAGAAGTCGCCGACGCCAACGCCTACTTCAAAGAAAATGGCATCGAGACTTGGCGCTATGGCCGCGATTTTCCGGGCAGCAACTGGGCCGTCTATGCCTACGATCCAGATGGCTTCAGAGTCGAACTCTTCTACGGCATCGAACAGATCGGTTGGGATCGGCGCAGCAAGCCCGCGCCATTCTACGCCATGCCCGACTACACGCCACACCTGCCCGAACGCGCCGAGCTGAGTGAAATAAAGGCCGTCGAAGCGGCGAATCCAGACATGGCGAAGGGTTTCCGTCCCGCCGAAGACGCCCCATTCGAGTGCGAAGTTGGCGGCGTCATGTTGCAACGGCCGTTCGCCATCAATCGCATGGGGCCGGTGCACCTATTCGTTGAAGACGTCGAACGCTCCGAGGCGTTTTACACGCAACATTTCGGCCTGAGCCGCACCGAAGTCGTCACTTGGAAGGGCCACCGCGCCGTCTTTCTGCGCCACGGCAACGATCACCACGCCATTGGCCTCTTCCCTGCCGCACTACGCGAGGCGCTCGAACTCGATCAACGGACCAAGCTTTTCAGCTTTGGCATTGAACTTGGCTCCTATCAGCAACTGAAAGACGCCGTCGCATGGCTGCGCGCGCGTGGCGCAAACGTCAGCACCGATCTGCCGAGTGAGTTGCGGCCGGGCATCGACTACGCCGCGTTCGTTCGCGATCCCAGCGGTCACACCGCGATGCTCTATTGCGGGATCGAACAAGTCGGATGGGATGGCAAGCCGCGCCCGCCTGAACAGCGCCGCAAAGTGCAACACACTTGGCCCGCCACACTCGACGCGATGTCAGACACCTATGTCAGCCTCAGCCGGCAAGGACCGATGGCATGAGCTATTGGACGCAACTCCTGGGTCACCCGTTTCGCGTCGAGCAAATCGACGTCAACGGGCAGAGCACGCGCTCCATGGTCTTGGGGGAAGGTGACGCCGTCATCTTTCTTCATGGCTTGAGCGGTCATCTCGAAGCCTTCATCCCCGTCGCGCCATATCTTGCGGATAGGTACGAACTCCACCTGGTGGACATGCTGGGACACGGGTTCACCGCCAAGCCCGGCGGCGAGATCACCATCGACGCGCAAGCGCGCCATCTTATCGACTACATGGACGTTCGCGGCATCGCAAAGGCGCATGTCGTCGGCATCTCGCTTGGCGGTTGGGTCGCGGGCTGGTTGGCCGCGCACCACGCGGAGCGCCTTCTGACGGCCACACTGATCGCCGCCGCGGGCAACCCTGCAATGGGCCGCCCGGAAATCTGCGATCACGTGCGCAAAATAACGCTTGCCGGCGTCATGAGCGAAGATCGTGCGGAAACGGTGAAACGCCTGCAGGTGGTCATGCGCCGCCCCGAGAGCGTGGACGACGAACTCGTCGATACCCGCTACGCGATTTATCACATGCCGGCGTTTCGCGACAACATTGAAGGCCTGCTCGCAGTCACCCGCACCGAAATCTACAACCGCTACGCGTTGACCGCGGCGGCCTTAGCCGGCGTACAATGCGAAGTGCTGCTGTGTTGGGGCGAAGACGACAAGAATTCCGGCATCGCCGACGCACAGTTTCTGACTGACCACCTCCCGCGTTCGAAACTCATCCAAATGAGCGACACCGGTCACTGGCCGCCCTACGAGCGCCCCGCGGACTTCGCCTCGATTGCTGACCGCTTCTTCCGCAATGGGCTGAGCGCCGTGAAAGCAGGACGCCAGTGAGTTCCCCGGACCCGGATATTATCATCGTCGGCGCCGGGCCAGTCGGTCTGACGCTCGCACTTCTGCTCGCGCAACGAGGCCGCAGCGTCGCGATCTACGAGCGCTGGCAATCGGCGTTCGAGCTGCCGCGCGCGGTCGCGATGAGTCACGAGGCCGCACGCGTCTATCAATCGGCCGGTGTCTTGCCGGCGCTGCTTGAGCACATGGACTTGCACTACGGAAAACTCGTCGGCGAATACTTCACTTCGGATGGCGAAGTGCTGATGCGCCAGGTATTCCCAGGCCTCGGCGCATCGGGCTTTCCACCGATGACGCCCTTCAACCAGCCCGATGTCGAGCACACGCTGAACGAGTGCTGCGAAAATCATCCGCTTGTACAAGTAAATCGTGGGTGGAACGCGCGCGCGCTGCACCAAGATCACGACGGCGTCGTCGTTGAGTTCGAGCCTGTGAATGGCGACAAGCCGCGCGAGGGCGCGCCGACGCAGGCGCGCGCACGCTATGTTATCGGCTGCGACGGCGCCAATAGCACGATCCGCTCGCTCATGGACGCCGAAATAACCGATACCGGCTTCTCTTCGAGTTGGCTGGTTGTCGATCTTTTACCGAGCGAGGCCGTGTTTAAGTCTCTCAGGCTCGGGCAGTCGCTCGATCCAACACGGCCGACCACTTTGGCGCCATCGGGGCGTGGCCGGCGGCGTTTCGAGTTCATGATGCTGCCGGATGACGATCCTCTGACGCTGGCAAGCGAAGCCAGCGTCTGGTCGTTGCTGGAGCGCTGGGGCGTTACCCCGCAAAATTCCGCGCTCGTACGGCGCGCCATTTATACATTCAGAGGACGATGGGCGAATTCCTGGCGCGACGGCCATGTGTTGCTTGCGGGCGACGCGGCGCATCAGATGCCCCCTTTCATGGGACAAGGATTCAATTCGGGCATTCGCGATGCGGTCGCGCTTGCGTGGCGGCTCGATCTGATTTTGTCGGGCAAGGCAAATGACAGCTTGCTCGATAGCTACACCACCGAGCGCTTGCCTCACGTTCGTCAAATCATCGAACAATCTGTCGCCTTTGGCCGGATCATTTGCGTCACCGATGCCGCTGACGCAGCCGCGCGTGACGCGAGCTTGCGCAACGCGCGCGACAATCCCGAACGCGCGCCGCCTCCGCCGCCGGAATGGCGCCTGGGTCCAGGCTTACTCATGGCCGGCGACGCTAACGCGGGACTTCTGAGTCTCCAGGCCGAAGTTGAAGCAGAGGGCAAAAGAGCGTTGCTCGATGAGTTCATCGGCGCGGGACGCTTCGTCTTGCTGGCGCAAGGCGCCGATCCGGCAACAGCGCTTTCACCGGCGGCAAAGGCTATGTGGGGCGCGCTCGACGGCGTCAGCGTCTCCCTTGGAAGCACGTACGGCGACGTCACCGGCGCCTACCAGGCGTGGTTTGAAAGGCTCAATGCGCGTGTCGTCTTGGTGCGGCCGGACTTTCAGATCTTTGGGACCGCGAGCGAGGCCGAAGGCGCCGAACAGCTCGTGCGCGCGCTCGGCGAGCAACTGGGACTGAAGGGCATACCCCAGACTGTTCAGCCCATCTCGAAGGCGCAACCCGCATGAAGCTCGTCCGCTACACGTCAAACGGCGCCACGCGCATCGGCAAGGTCGTCGACGGCGGCGTTGTTGATCTCAGCGGGGTCACCGGCCCCGGCGCTTCAATGAAGTCCGTGCTGGAGCGATGGGACAGCCTTCGCGCCAGCCTTGAGCGTACAAAAGCGCCTCCGATTCCGCTCAACTCAGTTCGCCTTGAAGCGCCCATCGACGACCCGCGCAAGTTTCTGGCGATCGGCATGAACTATGAAAAGCACGCCAAGGAAGCCGAAGCGGCCGGCATCCCTCGTCCTGCCCATCAGCTCTGGTTCAACAAGCAGGTCAGCTGCATCGCCGGCCCGTTCGATCCCATTGAGCTTCCCAAGGTCTCCGACAAACTCGACTATGAAGTCGAACTCGCCGTCGTCATTGGTAAACGCTGCCGGCATGTGGCGCGAGACGCAGCGCGCGCAACGATCGCCGGATACATGGTCTGCAACGATGTCAGCGTCCGCGATTGGCAGATGCGCTCGCCGACATGGACGCTCGGAAAATCCTTCGACACACACGGCCCTATCGGCCCGTGGCTGACCACGGCCGACGAAATTCCGGACCCACAGGCGCTGGAGATGCGCCTCACTGTCAACGGCAAAGAACGTCAGCGGCAGAGCACCGATGACATGATCTACGATATTTCCGATCAGATCGCCTATCTCTCAACGGTGATGACGTTGGAGCCTGGTGACATTCTCGCCACTGGAACGCCCTCCGGGGTTGGCGCAGCCTCGCAACGCTTCTTGCGCGCTGGCGACGTTGTCCGCGCGGAAATTTCGGGTCTCGGACACATCGAAAACGTGGTGGCGCCTGAACGCTAGGCGCGCCTGGAGGCACATCGTGTACACGCTCTATCTGCGCCCAGGCGCGTGCTCGCTCGCATCGCACATCGTTCTTCGCGAGACCGGCGCACCTTTCGCAATCGAGAAGGTCGACCTCGCATCGAAGACGCTCGTTGACGGCGGCGACTATCTGAAGATTAACCCCAAGGGCCAGGTGCCGGCGCTGCGCCTGCCAGACGGCGATCTGCTCACTGAAGGCGCCGCTATCTGCCAATATCTCGCCGACAACTATCCCAACGCCGCGCTGCTGCCTCCGGTGTGCGACCGGCTGCGCTACAGGGTGTTGGAATGGTTCAGCTTCATTGGCACAGAGATTCACAAAACCGTCAGCCCACTAGCGCGCCCAACGACGCCGCCCGAGGCGCGCACCGAATTAATCGCGCATGCCGAGAAGAAGTTCGCAATTGCCGATCGCGCTTTGGAAGGCCGCGAGTCACTGACAGACGCAGGCTTCTCAATCGCAGACGCCTACCTCTTCGTCATCGCCAGCTGGATGCCGCTACTGGGCATAGCGCCATCAACGTTTCCCAACCTCGCAATCTTCGCCAACAACGTCCGACAGCGCCCCTCAATCCAAGCAGCGCTACAGGCGGAAGGCCTCATCTAGCGACGCTTGGCGACGCGCGCCGGTTAAACCTCCCTGGCGCACCCCGCGCTCGACACCCGAAACGCAAGTGCGACGAAGCCCTGCGCGATCGGCACGTTCTTCTTGCGACCAGCTCAACCTTCCGTATAGCGCCTTGCACGTCCGTGCGTAGACTGCGCCAATGAGCGCGCCGCCAAAGACCGTGATTGCGACCACGCCAGACGAAGAAGCCGCCATTCGCGTTGCGGTGCGAAACGCCGATGTCTCCAAGATTCACCCCGCATGCGTTCGCGCTGCCGAAGCGCATGTGCCCGCCCTGGTCGATCTGCTCGCTGACCCGCGCGTGTCAGGTCCCATTTACGACCTGCCCCGCCCGATCACGACCGAGACCGTTTCCGAGTGGGTGCGCGATGCGCAAGCCAAGAACGAGCGCGGCGAATGCCTTCTCACCGTGACGCCGGACCGGGAGGGGCGACTCATAACCTATTCGCGTTTCACCATTTGGCCCGCGCGCACCGCCGCGGAGATCGCTGGCGCATACCGAGCCGACGCGCAAAGCGCGGGCCTGGGCAAGGCCGGCGCCGCGAACAGCTTCGATTGGATGTTCAACGAACTCGGCGTGAAGCTGATTTGTGTAACCGCCGCGCTCGACAATGAGCGCTCGGCCCGCGTCATCGAGGCGGCCGGTTTCAGGCCGATGGGCGAACGCGAAGGCGTCCGTCCGGATGGATCGACGCGCCCCTCGCGCTATTGGGAGATGACGCGCGAGGAATGGGACCGGCGCCGCCGATTGGCATAGAGACGGTCCTTCATTGCCGCCGGCTCAATAGATCGCCACGAGCATTCCGTTCTCCACGACCAGTTCGAGGTGCGACATGCAGGGGCATGCCTAGAGCCAGCGCGGCCGATCTTTGCGATTTCCGTCACGACAAGCCGATGCGAGGTCCTGCATTCAGCCCTCGCTCTTGATCGTTGTCATTTCCAACACTGCCGCCGCCGCCCAGGGTCTGCGAGATCGGACTGAGACATCGGGGTGCAATTTGGCTCAAGCGGTTGGCGGAGAAGTGCTTGCCCGAATGCTCGCCGCGGAAGGCGTCGAGGTCGTGTTCGGCATCATCGACGGCACCTATCTCGGATTGCTCGCGGGCCTGGAGAAACACCAGATTCGTCTTGTGTCGCCGCGCCACGAAACAAGCGCGGCGCACATGGCGGGCGCCTATGCGCGTCTGACAGGCAAGCTCGGAGTCTGCATCGCCTCCAATGGGCCCGGCGTCGCCAACATTCTTCCGGGCGTCGCCGTGGAGAACGGCGAAGGCAACCGGGTGATGCTCATTACCTCCTGCCGGCGCCCGCAGATCGCCTATCCCGATCGCGGCGGCGCGTATCAGTATTTCGACCAAGCCGGCGTGACGCGGGCGATGTGCAAATGGAGTGGCGCGGTTTCCTCGTTCGACCGGCTGCCGGAATTTTTCCGGCGCGCTGCGCGCGCGAGCTGGCGCGGGCGGCCTGGCGTTGTGCACGTCGACGTGCCCGAGACCATTATGAACGGCGTCTTTGACGACGCCGGCGTCGACGTGCGTCAGCCTTTCACCTATCGCCGCACCGAGCTTATCGAGGCGCCGAGTTCGCAGGTCTCGCGCGCCGCCCAATTGCTGCGCGACGCCAAGCGACCGCTTATTCACGCCGGCAGCGGCGTGCTCCATGCCGGCGCTTCGTCAGCGCTTGCCGCGGTCGCCAGCGCGCTCGGCGCGACAGTCACAACAAGCTGGGGCGCGCGCGGCGCGCTGCCCGACGGCCACGATCTCATGCTACCGGTCTGGGCGATGGCGCCCATCAATCAGGCGCGCAGCGAAGCCGATGTCGTGCTCGTTGCAGGCTCGCGCCTGGGCGAGACCGATTGGTGGGGCAAGCCGCCCTATTGGGGCAGAGCCACGGAGCAGATCACGATTCAGGTCGATATCGACGAGGAGATTCTTGGGCTGAACAAGCCGGCCGATCTCGCCATTCTCGCCGATGCACGCGCTTTTCTGGACGCGCTGGCGCGCGAGCTGGAGGCGAGGCCGCCGAACGCCGGGCAATTGAGAGCGAACCGCGCGCGCGCCGCCGCATTCGCCCAACAACGCGATGCGTTGCGCGCTCAGTTCGACGCCGCGCTGGAAAACCGATCTGTTCCGATGCATAGCGCTCAGCCGTTCGCGGCCTGCCAGCGCGTGTTCGGCAAAGACGCAACCTACGTGTTCGATGGCGGCAACACTGCGGTCTGGGCCAATTTCTTTTCGGACATAACCGCGCCTGGACAGCTTCTCTCGACCTTCAAGTTCGGCATGCTCGGCGCGGGCGTCGCGCAGGCGCTCGGCGCCCAAATCGCGCAGCCGAGCAAACGCATAGTTTGCCTCATCGGCGACGGTGCAATGGGTTTTCATCTACAGGAACTGGAAACGGCGCGCCGACACCGGCTTCCGGTGATCTATGTCGTCCTCTGCGACCAACAATGGGGCATGGTCAAGCTGACGCAATCGATCGGGCTCGGGCCATTGCGCTCCGTGATGGGCGCCGATGCACACGGCACGATCAACGCCGACTTCGAGGAAATGGCGTTCGACAAGATCGCCGAAGCGATGGGCTGCCACGGCGAACGCGTCGCCGATCCGGCTCTCCTGGACGATGCACTGCAACGCGCGGCAGCGGCGGGAAAGCCGGCGGTCATTCACGTCGACGTGGATCCGAGCATGCACCTCTTCGCGCCGGGATTGCAGGAGTTCAAGGCGATGCATCAGGAGCCCGGCGGCTGATGACGCGTCCGGCGGTCCTGGTGACCGGCGCCGCCGGCTATGTAGGCGCGCTGCTTGTCAACGCGCTTGCAACCCGCAGGGCCGATCTCTCGGCGCTTGTCGCGCTCGACTGGTCGGGGCCGGGCCGGTTTCAGACGCCGACCGGGGTGACCAATGTCCAGCAAGACATCTGCGATCCGTCACTGACATCGCTGTTGCGACAGCACCGCATCGATACTGTCGTGCACCTCGCCTCGATTTTGCGTGCGCCCAAGAACGCCCCGAAAGACCTCGCCTATCGCGTCGACGTGCTTGGAACGAAGAACGTGCTCGAGGCCTGCCGCTCGGCAGGGGTGCGGCGGCTGATCGTGACCTCAAGCGGCGCGGCGTATGGCTACCACCCCGACAATCCCTCGTGGTTGGACGAGGACGACCCGTTGCGAGGCAATGCGGCGTTCGAGTACGCGCGAAACAAGCGCCGCGTCGAGACGATGCTTTCGCAATGGCGCATGGATCATCCGGCGCTGCGCCAAATCGTGTTTCGGCCCGGCACGATCGTTGGCGCCAATGTTCATAGCCCAGTCACCGATCTGTTCGAGAAGCCTTTCGTATTGGGCGTTGCGGGCGCCAATTCGCCATTCGTGTTCATTTGGGACGAAGATCTGGTTGCGTGTCTCGTCGAAGCAGTGCTTGGCGAGAAGACTGGCGTCTATAATGTTGCGGGCGACGGAGCGCTCTCTCCTCTCCAGATCGCGCGGCTTCTGGGCAAACCTTATGTGCCTGTGCCCGCCTGGCTCCTCGCGGCGGCGCTTTGGCTGCTGAAGCAGCTGCGCGTGACTGAAAGCGGACCCGAGCGCGTTGACTTTCTCCGATACAGGCCCGTGCTCAGCAACCGGCGGCTTAAGCAGGAATTTGGCTACACGCCACGCCTCAGCAGCCGCGCGGCGTTCGAATTGTATGCGCGCGCCCGCGGACTGATGCCGAGATAGCCGCCGCAAGCGCCTGCGCCAGACACTCGCCGCGGTCCAGATGCGGCAGGAACGCCGCCGCATGCCTTGGAAGCAATATCCAAACGCGCGGACACGCCGGAGTTTTTCCCGCCACCGGACGAGAGATCGCGAAACCGCCTAAATCTTGGTGGTG
>JADLHI010000341.1 GCA_020848895.1 Hyphomonadaceae bacterium | reverse complement strand
GTGGCGTTGACAATTTATCTGCGGGCGCGAGGCATTGGCTGGTCACAGATGGGTCTTGCGCCCCTGACCGGGTGGAGGGCCAAGCTCTTGGTTCTTCCCCAAGCTGGGCTGGCGCTCGTCGCTTTCGCCGGCGTCGTTGCGCTCACCACCATCGTCGGTCCCGCGCTCGGCCTGCATTTCCTGACCGAGGTTCCGGCCGGCGTCGAGGAGCGCTGGGGGGATGTCGCCGGAAGCCTCCCGCATTTCCTATTGTGGCTGCTGATCGTTTGGACGACCGCCGCGTTCGGCGAGGAAATGTTCTTTCGGGGCTATCTAATCACGCGCCTTCGGTCGGTGTTTTCGGACGGTTGGCTGGGGGTGGCGCTTGCGGTTGTCGTTCCCGCGCTGATCTTCGGCTACGGGCATTTTTACTATCAAGGCTGGCGCGGTGCGATTGTGACAGGCGCAATTGGTCTCGCGTTCGGGACGATGTTTCTCATCTTCAAACGCAACCTCTGGCCGTTGATCCTGCTGCATGGCGTGATCGATACGCTGACGTTCACCGCCATTTTCATGGGCTGGGATGAGTGAGCGGCTATGCGGTGGTTTCCACGGTGTCGTGGTGAACGCGCATTATTAGTGAAGCTGAAATAAGCATGAAAGCTTACGCGGCCTAAAGCCCGGCGCCCGTATAAGGGGCCATCGCAAGAATTGCGTTGGGGTCTTTTGATGCTTCGCCACACGCCGCGCGCACTCGTGGTCTCATGCTTTGGCCTGTTGGTGTTCGCCACCACCGCCGAAGCGCAACGCGCGCCGATCACCTTTGCGTCAAACGACAGCGGTGGCGCTGCCGCCGTTACCGAAACTGCGCCCGGCCTCGCCGGCGGTGGTGACAATTCTTACGGCTACGGCGCCAGTTCGCGCCGCCAGGGCGGCGCCGTGATTGACCTTCGCCGCACCGGCGTAGTGCGGACGACGCCGGTGGTGTTTACGCCGCCAGTCGCCGAGGGCGATGATGAAGACGAGTCCGGTCCGGTAAGCTTGACGCCTGCGCCGCAACAGATGGCGCAAGCCACGCAGGCGCAACCTCAAACCCAAACCGATGTAGCGCCAGGCGCAAGCGAGCAGGGGGCTCAGCCTTGGCTCGAGCGCGAACGCGTCGGCCCGCCATATGAAGCAAACGGCCGTTGGTATGTGCCGACGCCAGAGCCGGGCTATCAGCAAACCGGCACTGCTTCGTGGTACGGTTCACAGTTTCAAGGTCAGCGCACGGCGAGCGGGGAGACGTTCGACCAGGACGCGCTCACCGCCGCGCAC
The DNA here is from genome assembly GCA_020848895.1 of Hyphomonadaceae bacterium. Taxonomy (GTDB): domain Bacteria; phylum Pseudomonadota; class Alphaproteobacteria; order Caulobacterales; family Aquidulcibacteraceae; genus Vitreimonas. Next base: position 9,147 of record JADLHI010000341.1, on the reverse strand, counting down.
CCGACATTGCCGATCCCCAGCTTGGTGCAAGTCACCAATCTGGAAAACGGCCGCGAGGTGATCGTACGCGTGAACGATCGCGGACCGTTCAACGGCGAACGCCTGATCGACCTGTCGCGCGGCGCCGCGAACGTGCTGGGCTTCGAGCAAGCTGGGCACGCGCGCGTCAATGTTCGTTACCTTGGCCCTGCTCCGCGCCGCGTTAACATGGATGGCTCCGCCGCGCCGGAGGCCGTGCACGCCCCCGCTTCGCAACCTGCGCCACAGCAGACGGAAGAGGGGCCCCATTCCCTCCTCCAGCAGCCGACGCAAACCGCCGAACTCGCCGGCGCGCCGGACCGGCCAGTGTACGCGCCCGCCACCGCGCCGGGCGCGTATTTTGTTCAAGTCGGCGCCTATTCGGATCCCGCCAACGCACAGCGCGTTCGCGACGCCGTGAGCGCCGCTGGTCCGGTGGTTGTGGATACCCGCACCACCGCCTCTGGTGGCGAATTGTTCCGGGTGCGGGTTGGTCCATGGACGAGCCGGGAAGAAGCGGATAGTGCGCGCCGCACGCTGAGCACCCTCGGTTATGCAGAGAGCGTTGTCGCAAGCCGCTGACGCCGGTTTGTTGACGTGAAAGCGCCGCGCCGGTCTGCTTGAGTAACCCTGCGCAAAACGCGCTAACGATTCGGCGGACTGATGACCCTGCAGCGCAAATTCGGCGCGATCGCCCTGGCGGCGCTTCTGGTAGTGGCGGCCGCGACCGACGCTGACGCACAGCGTCGCCGCGCACGACGTGCGCCCGCGCCGCCCCCGCCGCCGGCTGTCGCACAGCACGTCACCATCATGGACGGCGCATCAGGCGCGATCCTGCAATGCACCGATTGCGACACGCCGGTCCCGCCAGCGTCGATGGCGAAGCTGATGACGGTCCTGGTCGTGCTTGAGCAGCTCCGCGCGCGCCGGATCACGATGGATACCCGTTTTCGGGTGAGTGAATATGCGTGGCGTGAGCACGGGGCGATGTCGTCTGGCTCGCACATGTTCTTGCCGATCAATTCTGAAGTCGCGGTGCGCGACCTGATCCAAGGCGCGGTGATCGTTTCGGCGAATGACGCATGTGTCGTGCTCGCCGAGGGCATCGCCGGATCGGAGGAGGCGTTCGTTGGCATGATGAACCGGCGGGCGCAGGAACTCGGCCTTCGCTCCGCGCATTTCCGCAACGCCACGGGCGTTGACGATCCCGAGCAGCGCATCAGCTCAGCCGATCTCGCGCGCCTGACCCGTCACATCATCACGACCTACCCTGAGTTCTATCCGGTCTATTCGCGCCGTCAGTTCACCTTCAACAACCACACCCAGATGAACCGCAACCCGCTGCTTGGCGCCTATCCCGGCGCTGACGGCGTAAAGACGGGTCACACGGATGATTCCGGGTACGGGCTTGTTGGCTCGGCCGTGCAGAACGGCGAACGACGCATCATCGTTTTCAACGGCCTGCCGACGATGGCGGCGCGCAACAGCGAAGCGCAGCGGCTCATGCGCTCGGCGTTCAATGACTTCGCCATCTCGCGCGTCGCGGCCGCTGGCGATGCGGTGGGCGAAGCCGAGATTCGTCTGGGGTCGCGCCGTACAGTGCAGCTGCTGGCGAAGGACGACATCCGCATCCTCAGCCAACGCGGCGTACGCGAGGGCTTGACGGCGCATATCGTTTATGACGGACCGCTGCGGCCGCCTATCGCCCAGGGCCAGGTGGTGGCGCATCTTGTAGTTGAAGGGCCGAACTTCGAGACGCAGCGCTTTGACCTCGTAGCTGCGCGCAAGGTCGGCCGCGCCAACTGGTTCTCACGCGCTTTTGAGGGCTTGCGCCTGACCCTCTTCGGCCCTTGATAGGCCCATGAAGGCCGAAAAGCCCGTCGCTGAACTCGATAAGGAACCGAGCGCTCCGCACCCGCGAGAGACGTTTTCGTTCGTCGGCCATGAGGCTGAAGAAGCGGCGCTCGCCGAAGCGCTCCGTAGCGGGCGCATGCACCACGCTTGGTTGCTGGCTGGGCCGAAGGGCCTGGGCAAAGCGACGCTCGCGTATCGGGTTGCGCGAGCGGCGCTTGGCGCCAAGCGCATTGGCCCGCGGCCGCTGGATGTCGATCCGGAAGATCCGATTGCGCGGCGTGTGATGGCGCTTTCGCATCCCGATCTCTTCGTGCTGCGCCGGGGTTTGAACGATCGCGGCAAGCCGCGTCGCGAGATCGCCGTCGATGATGCGCGTGAGCTGGGTCACTTCTTCTCGCTGGCGCCGTCCGAAGGCGGCATGCGTGTGGCGATTGTCGACGCGGTCGACGATCTCAATCGCAACGCCGCGAACGCGATTCTGAAGACGCTCGAAGAGCCGCCGGCGCGCTCGATCTTGCTGCTGGTGTGTCATGCGCCTGGCGCGATCCTGCCGACGATCCGCTCGCGCTGCCGCCGTTTGGCGCTGCGGACGCTGAGTGATGAACAGGTGAAGAAAGCCAGCGGCGCTGACGCAGGCATTGTTGCACTCGCCAAGGGGCGGCCTGGTCGCGCGATCGCGCTCAAGGCGCAAGGCGTGGATACGGCTGGCGCCGATCCGAAGCGCGCATATTCTGAGATCGCGCGCGGTGCATCGGCGGCTTTGCTCGGCGGGCTCTATGACAAGATGAGCGGTGAGCCGTTTGAAAAGCTCGCAGGCGTGCTGGAGCTTGCCGGTGAATGGACGCGCGCGGCGGGCGTTGAGCAGGGCGGTGAGCAATGGGCGGAAGCGTGGTCGGCGCTTGAGACGTTGCGCAGCGAGGCCGAGGGCTTGGATATGGACCCGCGCCATGCGCTTGCACGCGCTGCGGGCGTGCTGGATCGCGCGGGAGCGTCGCGCCGGTGACGCTCCTGATCGATAGCCACGTGAACCTGCATCACCATAGCTTCGACGAAGACCGCGAAGCGGTGATCGCACGGGCGCGCGAAGCCGGCGTCGGCCGCATGATCACGATCTGCGACAAGATCGACAACTTCGGTCAAGTCATCGCGATCGCTGAACAGCACGACGACATCTACGCCAGCGTCGGCGCACACCCGCATTATGCGAAAGACCACCTCGATCTCACCGCGGAGCGTCTGATCGACCTCGGGCGGCACGAGAGGGTGGTTGGAGTAGGGGAAACCGGCGTCGACCAGCACTACAAGTTCAGCCCCTTCGAGGATCAAGTCGCGGTGTTTCGTGCGCACGCAAAAGCCGCGCACGCACTCGGCAAGACGCTGATCATCCACACGCGCGAAGCTGACGAGGCGATGGCGGAGCTGTTGGAGGAAGAGGCGGGGAAGGGCCCTCTTCGCATCCTGATGCACTGCTACACGAGCGGGCCAGAACTGGCGCGCCGCGCACTCAAAATCGGCGCGTACTTTTCATTCTCCGGCATCATGACATTCAAGAACGCGAACGACGTGCGCGACATCGCGCGGGAAGTCCCTTTGGATCGCGTCATCGTTGAGACCGATTGCCCGTATCTGGCCCCTATTCCTTACCGCGGCCAACGCTGTGAACCGAAGCACGTCGCCGAGGTGCAAAAGGCGTTCGCGGCGCTGCGGGGCCTAGGCGAGGAGGAGGCGAGCGCCCTGCTCGCCGATAACTTCTTTCGGCTGTTTCCGAGCATACCGCGTGTGATGCAATGAGCGGGCGCAACTCCCGGCAGGTTGGAGCGCGGGCCTCCGGCCCGCATCCTTCGTTCGCCAGTTCACCCAGGTCGTTCAGTGTCCTCGGCACATGCGGGCCGGAGGCCCGCGCTCCAAACTCCGAAGGGCGAGCGTGATGGCCATGCTGCGCATCACCATCTTGGGCTGCGGCTCCTCCGGCGGCGTTCCACGCGCCACTGGCGATTGGGGCGTCTGCGACCCGAACGAGCCGAAGAACCGGCGCACACGCTGCGGGATCATGCTGCAGAAGTGGAGCGGGAAGGCGACGACGCCGAACGAAGCCACCACGGTGCTGATCGACACGCCGCCCGAGCTTCGCCAGCAGCTGGCGGAAGCGGGGCCATCGCACATCGACGCGGTGCTCATCAGCCACGACCACGCCGACCAGATTCACGGCTTCGACGACATCCGTGCGTTCTTCATCAAGCAGCGCAAACAGATTCCGACCTGGATCGACGCCTCGACGCGCGCCAGCTTCATGCAGCGCTTCGGCTATTGCTTCGTCAGTGAGAGCGGCTATCCGGCGATCGCACGTGACGCGGGCCACATGACGCCGCTGATCCCAGTGGAGGTCGACGGCCCAGGCGGCAAGCTCGAAGTGCTGCCGCTCGAACAGGATCACGGCTTCTCGAAGTCGCTCGGCTTTCGCGTCGGCGACATCGCGTACTCGAACGATCTCGTGGCCATGCCTGAGACGACGTTCGCGGCGCTCGTTGGACTCAAACTCTGGATCGTCGACGCACTGCGCGACACGCCGCATCCGACGCACGCGCACGTCGGCCGCGCGCTCGAATGGATCGAGAGCCTGAAGCCCCAACATGCGTTGCTGACGAACATGCACATCGATCTGGACTACCAGGCGCTGAAGGCGAGGCTGCCAACCGGCGTCGAACCCGCATACGATGGCTGGGCTGGCGATTATCCGATTGGAAGCGAGTAGTGAGTAGCGAATAGCGAGTGGGGTTGGAAAATGACGATCACATCCTATCGAGACCTGAAGGTCTGGCAGATGTCGGTTGATCTTGCTGAAGCCGTCTATTCGCTCACACAGGATTTTCCAAAGACCGAGGTCTACGGCCTCACAGCTCAAATGCGGCGCGCCGCGGTGTCAGTGCCGGCGAACATCGCCGAGGGTCATGGCCGCGAGACAACCGGCGCCTTCATCCAATTCCTCCGCGTCGCACAAGGCTCACTGAAAGAGTTGGAGACTCACGCCATCATCGCTCAGCGCTTGGATTTCATGTCAGCGCCAGCGAAGGACAAACTGCTCGGCACATGCGACGAACTCGGGAAGATGGTCCGTGGCCTGATAAGGTCGCTGCAGGAGCGCCAAAGCGAGTCCTGACCCTATTCGCTACTCGCTATTCGCCACTCACGTGTTTCCCATAATCTATCTTATGCGAGATTTGCATGTCGGCGCAAGCTACTGAAAAGAAACCAAAAAAGAGCGCAGAAGCGCTCGCCCGCAATGCCAGCTCCATCCAGGCCGTGCTCGATGTGATGGCCCAGTTACGCAATCCGAACGGCGGCTGCCCGTGGGATATCGAGCAGACCTTCGCGACCATCGCGCCGTACACGATCGAGGAAGCTTACGAGGTCGCCGACGCGATCGAGCGCAACGATATGCCGGCGCTCAAGGAAGAGCTCGGCGACCTCCTCTTCCAAGTCGTCTTCCACGCCCGCATGGCCGAGGAGCAAGGCGCTTTCGACTACGCCGATGTCGCCCAAGCGCTGGCCGACAAGATGATCGAGCGCCATCCGCACGTGTTCGGTGAAGCTGGCGACGGAAGGACAGCCGAGCAGCAGACCGTCGCCTGGGAAACGCTCAAAGCTGAGAAGCGCGCGGCCAAGGGCGTCACCTCGCTCCTCGACGATGTAGCTATGGCCCTCCCCGCCCTGCAGCGTGCTGAGAAACTCACCAAGAGGGCGGCGCGCATCAATTTCGATTGGCCGAACTCGACAGAGGTGCTGGCGAAGCTCGACGAAGAGCTGGCTGAACTCAAAGCCGCCGAAGCGAGCGGCGATCAGGATCACATCGTCGAGGAGATGGGCGACATTCTCTTCGTGATGGCCAACCTCGCGCGCAAGCTGCAGGTCGATCCAGAAGAGGCGCTACGGCGGGCCAACGCCAAGTTCACGCGGCGCTTTCAGTACATCGAGGCCAAGCTGGCCGAGCAAGGGCGCATAGGTCCCCAACCGCTGGACGACATGGAAGCGCTGTGGGTTGAAGCTAAGCGGGCCGAGAAGGCGTCTCAAACCCGGCCTTAACCGGTCTGCGGTAAACTTGGCCTCTTTAGCTCCGCGGGGAGCCACAGGAACGGGCCAGATGTCCACGACTGTCACCAACACACTGCGCGCGCGCAGCGACCGGTTTGAGCCCGAGGCGGAGTTGGACCCGGCCGAACAGCGCAAGCTGCGCGGCCACTTAGATCAGATCGACTACGCCGCCTACGCCGCCAACCGTGCGGTGCTTGGCCAAGCCCTGGGCCGCGTCGACCTGCATGCGTTCGAGCGCCTGGCCGTCGCCACCGCCCACGCGCGCGCAAGCTGGGTCACTGCCGTCGTACGCATGACCGAGGTTGGCGCCTCGCTCACGGCCGAACAGGTCGCGCAACTCGCCGCCCTGCGTCACGCCTTCGATGAGCTGACCGAAGCTTACGACGCCATGCGCCGACTGGTTGAACGCGGCTACCTGCACTACCAGCCAAAGGCCTAGCGACCGCTAGCCAAGCTCCAAACCGAGTGCGACGCTTCCTCACGGGCTTGGGGAGCTCTTGATGATTCTACGACGTATCCGCGAGCACGTCGGCAAGCACAACTGGTTCGCCGTTGGCGTCGATCTGGTGATCGTTGTGCTTGGCGTGTTTCTCGGCACGCAAGTCAGCAACTGGAACGCTGAGCGCCTGGCGCACGAAGCTGGCGAAAGCTATCGCGCCCGCATCGTCCACGACATCGCCGATAACGAGCACGACATGCAGGTGCGCATGGCCTACTACCAGCAGGTCAAATCCTTCGCGCTGCAGGTGCTGGGCAGTCTCGACGGCTCTGCTCGCATTTCCGACGAGCAATTCCTCATCGCCGCCTATCAGGCGACGCAGATATATCCGCGCCCGATGGTGCGCACGTCCTACGACGAAGTCCTCTCCGTTGGGGCGCTCGACACATTGGGTGACGTCGCCACCCGTCAGAAGATCGCCAACTATTATATCGCCGTGGAAGTCAGCGAAGCAACGTTTAGGAACGTGACGGCGTATCGTGAGGTGATGCGCCGTGCGATCCCGTATCATGTGCAGGCGCGCATTCGTGAAGCCTGCGCTGAGCGCATGGAGACTGCGGACTCGGGTTTCGTGCAACTCTCGCTGCCCGCTCAGTGCGAACTGGGCCTCGGCCGCGACGAGATCGCCCGCGCCGCGACTCGCGTGCGCGCCACGCCAGGTCTCGAACTCGACCTCACGCGCCATCTCGCCGACATCGATCAGAAATTCATCCAATTCACGCGGTCAGAAGCGCGCGCGCACGATCTCCATGCCGAACTCTCTGAGCTGCCCTGAGCCAGTTCCCGGCGCTAGCGCCGCGGCGCGCCAAACGGCACGATCTTGTTTTCGACGTCGTGGCCGATGTCGCAGCGGCCGAGATAGGCGATGCCGGCCTTGGCGCACCAATAGCGCATCATGTCTTCGGCGGTGGCGCCGAAAGGCTTGTCGTTCTCCGGCACATCTGAAATGCGGCCGAGCTTGATCCCCTTCACGCTGCGCACATTCGCGGAGGAGGTGATTTGGAAGAGGGCGCGGTCTAGCCGGTAAAGGTACTCGCCGACATCTTCCAGCATCAGAACGTGGCCGCCGAGATCGGGCTCAAGCGACGTGCCCAGTATCGATTGGAAGACGGTGAGATTGAACGCGGCGCATTTGGCGTCGAACATCACGCCCAGTTCAACGCTCTCAGGCGCGCGATCGATGAGCCAGTTGAGCGCCCTCTTCACGGCCCCCTCTCCGCCCGTGCGCGCCATGTCGACGGGAATAGGGCCGTGGGCCACGTTCTCGTAGCCGCGTGCATAGAGCCCGCCGAGGATGGCGCCGTTGTCGCTGTAGCCAAGATAGGTTTTGACGCGCGAAGCACAGTTGAGCTGCGCCAAAGCCGCTTCGGCAATCCTGCAGGCGCCATAGCCGCCGCGCGCGAACCAAATCGCGTCCAGCAAGGGATCGTTGGCGTACTCCACGAGCGCTCTGGTGCGCGCATCGTCGTCGCCGGCGAAATGACCGGCGCTTTCGAAGCATTGCGGATGGACAACAATCTCCGGCGCGCGGTCGAGAAAACTGTCTGCGGCGAACGCCTTAAGCCGTGCGGCAAGCTCCGGCTCGATGCGCGTGCCGGGCGCGACGACGCCAATACGGAGCGACGGTGGCATGCTGTGTTCGCGTCCTTCCGAAAATCAGCGTTTCTCGTCATAACCGGCGGGCATGAGTCAGGCCAAATCCTATTTCTTCAGCGGCGTCGGCGGCTCCGGAATGCTGCCGCTGGCGCTCATCCTGCGCGGCAAGGGCGTGACGGTCGCGGGCTCCGACCGTTCGCTCGATCAAGGACGCTTGAGCGCGAAGTTCGAGTACCTGAAAGCCCAAGGCATCGCCCTCTTCCCGCAAGACGGTTCCGGCGTCACCAGCGCCGACCAGATCCTGGTCCGCTCTGCGGCCGTTGAAGACACCGTGGCCGATGTTGTCGCCGCTAGGCGCGTTGGCGCGCAGGATTTGAAGCGACCGCAGCTGCTGGCGGAATTGTTCAACGCGGCGCCGGTACGGATTGGCGTGGCCGGCACGAGTGGGAAGAGCACCACCACCGGCATGATCGCCTGGTTGCTCTATCGCGCTGGCCGCGATCCGACCGTGATGAATGGCGCTGTGATGAAGAACTTCGTCACGCCGGACGCGCTGTTTGCGAGCGCGCTTGTCGGCAAAGGCGATGCGTTTGTGTCGGAGGTCGATGAGAGCGATGGCTCGATCGCGCGCTATGAGCCGACGATCGCTGTCGTCAACAACATCGCGCTCGACCACAAGAGCATGGACGAGCTCCGCGCGCTGTTCACTGGTTTTGTGAACAAAGCCGAGATCGCGGTGCTGAACCTCGATAACGACGAGACGGCGGCGCTGGTGATGGCGACGAAGGTCCGCACGCGCACCTACTCGCTTCGTTCTGGGCTCGCCGATCTGCATTGCTCCGCGATCCGTTTGGCGCCGGATGGGGTTTCGTTCGACGTCCTTGAGAAGGACACGCGCGCCACCGCGACGGTCGATCTGGCCGTACCCGGCGAGCACAACGTCTCCAACGCGCTGGCGGCGCTGTCGGCGGCGCGTGCGTACGGTTTGTCGCTCCAGGATGCAGCGGTGGCGCTCAAGGGCTTCTCGGGCACGAAGCGGCGGCTCGAAGTCGTCGGCAAAGCCAACAACGTCACCGTCATCGACGATTTCG
>JADLHI010000340.1 GCA_020848895.1 Hyphomonadaceae bacterium | reverse complement strand
CGTTGCCGCGCACCAAGCGTGCAACGGCGCGACGCCGCCTTTCAGCGCCAATCCAATCACCATCAATGCGGCGCCGGCGCCGGCGAGGTTCGGCATCGTTATGTGCGCCAAGGGCAGCGCGTCGATAGCAAAGCTGCCAGTCGCGCGCGCGATCAGCCCGGCGCCCAGCAGCATAAAGGCGGCGCCAACCCCGCCCCAGCTCAACATGCGCAGCGCGCCATTCAGAGCGGCGCGGTTACGCAGTGCATTGAGCATCGCCAAGCTCACCGCTGCGAGCCAAGCCATCTCAACCGCCGCAACGATCGCCACCAGATCGCGCGCGACGAGCGCGCCTATCCAGCCTGCGGCAATGCAAAGCATGATCGCCAAAGCGAGCGGCGCCGCGGCATCGCCGCCGTCCTTCAAAGACGCGCCGACCGCCACGACAGACAGCGTCGCCGTCAAACCCAGCAAGGCCGCGGCAAACACGCCGACGCCATCGGCGAACACAGACACGCCGACCTCGGCGACCGGCTGTGCAACGCCGCTCAGCACAAGCGCGGCAAAATCCACCGCAATATAGGCGCCCGCCGCAGCCGCGACGCAGGCCAGCAACCAACTCAAGCGCGCCGTGCCCGTGACCAGCATCAGCGCCGCACCCAGCAGCGGCGCCACGATCATCAACAGCGGCGCGTGCGCGCGCGCCAAATCCACATACGCGGCGCTCATGGCCGACGTTCTCGCGCATCGTCCTCGGCGTCAGCCGCATCGATGTCGGGCGCCTCGATGGAGCCGTAGCTTTCCTGCAGGCGCACGACGATGCCGGCGCCCAGGACGGCGTAAACGAAGAGCAATGTGACGCCGGCGACCACAGGCCCGCTGCCGGCGCCGATTGCAGCGAGAGACGCAACTGCGCCGAATCCCGAAATCAGAATGCCGCCGACGCGCTTGATCGCGTTGCCCGAGAGCAAGGCGGCGGCCGCGCCGATCATCACCAGCGTTGAAGCGCCGGCGATCAGCACGAACTCGACAGAAAGCCGCGCCACCGTCACCACTCACCATCCCGCAATGTCGGCGCCCGCCCGAACAGCACCTGCAGCACCAGCGCCGCGGCGGCGATTGTGCTGACAAACGCGCCGGCCTCGATCAACTGGGCTGCAAACACCCAATTGGGCAAACCGGCGCCGGCGCACACGCCAACGACGCCAAGCGCCAAGACGAGCCGCGCCAGAATTGGAGGGAATGCCGATCGCGCCGCGGCTGCGCCGAATGTGAGCGCGTGCAGCAGCAAGAGCAGCCCAAACCCCATGCCGGCGACAAATCCAACGCCGCCGCCCGCACCGCGCCCGGCTAACAACATCAGCGCAAACAGCGCCATTAGCGGCGTGAAAAACCGCGCCGCCGCAACCACAATGGCGTCCGAGTTCGCCTTCATGCGCCTGGCCTCAGCGCGCCGCGCTCACCGAAACCCAGCACGCCAACGCACCCGGCGCCGGCGACGAGCAGCAACGGCGCCAGCCAAAAGCTCAAGCCCGCAAGTTCGCCTTGAATGGCGGCAGGCGCCGCCGCCGCCAGTTCAAGCAGCGGCCACCAGATGGCAATGGCGGCGGCCGCCGCGCCCAGCAAACTCAGCCACGGAAAGGCGCGCACTTGCGGCGCCTTGGTCGCGCGGACGCTGAGCAGCATCGCCGCCATCAAAAGCACCGGCGCCCAGGCCGCCGCGAACAGAGCAAGCGCCACGCCACCATCATCGGCGCCGAGCAACAGCACCGCCGCCGCGACCGCGACGCCAGTCACGGTCACATGCACGCACGTCACAAACAGCGAACGCGCCAGCACCGCACCGATTGCGGTCGCGATCGCCACGCCAAGCAGCCCGCCCGCAAGCCAGGGCAAGATCGCGCTCATGGCGTCAAACTCGGACGCGTGGCTCCAGGGCGCGGCGCCACGTAACGCCCGGCAATCGGCGCAAGGCCTGCCGCGTGCGCGGCTTGCGCCACCAGATGGGACAGCGTCGGCCCCAGCGTCATCAACAGCGCCGCAAGCAACAGCAGACGTATCGCAATGCCCCAATCGGGCGCCGCGATGGCAAGCCCGATCACCACCACGACCGAACCAACGACATCCGCGACGTTGGAGGCGTGCAGACGCGTATACAGATCCGGAAACCGCAACAGGCCCAGCGCGCCGCCGGCTATGAGGACGAGGCCCACCGCGACCACCAAGCCCGAAAGACCGAGCCGCACGAGGTCGAGCACTGCGCCGGCGTCCATCACATGTCCTCCGCGCGCATGAGCGGCGCCTGGAAGGTGCGCGAACGGAAGAATTTCAGCACCGCGACATTCATCACGACGCTTGCGAGCAGGAACGCCAGCGCCGCATCCGCGAGCGACGCGCGCGCCGTCACAACCGCCGCGGCGGCGGCAACGATCGCCAGCTTGATGACAACGCCATTCATGGCGAGCGTGCGGTCGTAGAGCGTCGGGCCTGCAAACAGGCGAACGACGCACAGCAGAAGCGCAATGCCAACGCCGATAGCGGCTGCGAGCGCGCTCATCGGTCGGCTCCGACAACGCCTGCTTCCAACCGGCTCAGATCGCCAGCGTCGATCGCATCCTCGTCAGCGACGTGAACCAATAAACCATCGGCGTCGGCGTTCACGACCACCATCCCCGGCGTCGCGCTGATCATGTTCGCGAACGCCGCGCGTTCATCGGCCCGGTCGGCGCGCGTGCGTATGCGCACCAAGGCAGGGTTCATCTTTACGTCGGCGGAGATCGCCGCGCGCAATGTCGCGAGCGCGCCGCTCGCCACCGCGCCGGCCCGCGCTAAGCTCAACGCAAGCAAACGCGGCGCTCGCGCAAACGCGCTGGTCGCGCCGCCGAACCGCATCGACACGAGCACGCACGCCAAACTGGCGCAGAGCACAATCGCCCAATCCTGTGGAGAACTTACGCGCTGCGTGGCCGCAATCCACAACACCGCCAAGCCGACAAACATTGCTGCGGCGTGAAGCATTTATTCGCCTTCCCGCGCCGCGATCGCGCGGCGCCAAGGCTTAGCTCTGCGTCAGTGGATTCGCCAGATTGATCCGGCTGCAGACTCAGCTGTTGCGGTTGAACAACAAAGCCGCATTGCGCCGCGCCAACGACAATTCGAGCACATCGTCGCCATAGGTTTGCTGATCGATTCCAGCGGCATCGGCGGTGAACGACCAATTCCAATACCGTAGCACGGTTTGCGCCTTTGCGGTCGCCAGCGTGTCGAACACATAGACGGCCCGGCCGAGCGGATTGTCGCTCGCATCAGGATCGCCACCTGGACGACGCAGCGCTTTCCACAGCGCGATCATCAACGGGCGCTTCAGACCAACCGCCTTGCAGAACACGCCGATCGCCTCGCCGCCAGCGTCGGCGAAGATTTGGGCTGCGGTCGTCGGCTTCACACCCGCCAGGTGCGCGATTTCGTGAATAAGACCGCGCTCAAGGCCATGCTCGGCCGCGACCAGCGCGCCCTCAAGCGACTTGTACGGGCTTTGCGCGGCGGCGGCGCGATTGCGCTGACGCCGTTCGATCACTTGCAGCGTCTTGCGCGTGTCTGCATCCGACCAGCCCTCAGCGGCAGCCATTTTGAACACTTCGCCCAATTCCTGGATCAGCACCTGCCGATCGACAGCAAAGCGCCGCAGAATTTGTAGCCGCGCCTGATGTCCGGCCCACCAGAACAGGACCAGAGCCTGCGTTGGCCGCAATTCCGCTCGCGGAACGAGCAGCGGCGGCAGGCTCGGCGCCTGGCGCGATTTCGCCACCACGATGTCGACGCCTTGTGTCGAAAGCCGTGACGCTGGATTGCGCAACACCGCTTCCATCGCAGCGGTATCGCCGGTCTGCAGCAGCGCGTCCGTCACCGTCTCGGTAAGACCGCGGCGCTTGGCGATCGCCAGCCAATGCCAAGTGACGCCAGCGCGCACCGTGGCGATAAGGTCGGAGTCATCGAAACCCGCGCCATTCTCCAGCAACGGCTGCGCAACGCTGATCTCGTCGCGCGCGAGGTAACGCAACAGTGCCTTGGGCGCGTCGTTGACGCGCGCCAGCCCCAGGGCGCAGCGGCGGCGAAGCTCGATATTGCTGGTCCGCAACAAGCCCACGAGAATGTCCGCCGCCAATTGGCGCTCGTACGCAGGCAGCCGCGTCTCGGGCCAGGACACGATTTCACACAGGCGCTGCACCAGGGCGTGCCGCGCCCGCGGCTCATGCGGCACGGTCAGCTCAAGCGGCTGCGGGTCCGCAAGTTCGGCCCGGGATTGATTCGGCGACGCCATCACACCAGCCAGCACGCGGCGCGTTAAGCCCTCGTCAACGCGGCGCACACACTGGACCCGCCAGCAGCCCGCGACTATGGCAAGAGCCCATGGAGCCAGGGGCGGCGGACTACAGGCGCAAGAGCGGTTCGGGCATCTGGTCCGAACTCAATCTCTATTACCTGCTCGTCGCCTTCTATTTTCTCGCGTTCGGGATGCAGTTCGTGCTGTTCCCTTCGCTTGTCGCCTTCGCGCTCGACGCGACGCCTGCCGGCGTCGGCCTTGCGCAATCGGCCCTATCCGCACCGATGTTCTGCCTTCTGCTTTTCGGCGGCTTGTTGGCCGAACGCGCGCGCGCAGGACCGGCGCTGGCGCTACTTTATCTGGGCTTTGCATTTATGAGCCTGATGCTCTGCGCCATCGTCGCGAGTGGGCGTCTCACCTATTCGGTGCTCATTGCTTACGCCGTCATCGTCGGCTCCTGCGCCGCCTTTGCGATGCCGATCCGCGACGCCGCCCTGAACGGCATCGTCGAGCGCGAAGCCGAACGCGGCAAGTTCACCCCAATCGCGACCGCGGCCGCCGTGACCACCGCCGTACAGATCGGCGCGCAGATCGCGGGCATCCTCATCGCGCAGTTCGCGGGCAAGACACCGGCGCCGTATTTGGCGGTGCAAGCGCTGGCGCTGGCGCTGGGCGCTGGTGTCGCGCTGCTTGGCATGCGGGCGCCGAAGCCCTCCGGTCACGAACGCACGCTTCAGGGCGCGCTTCGCGACTTGCGTGAAGGCCTGGTCTATTCTTTCCGGGATCCGGTGATGTCGCCGATGCTGATTTCAGCGGCTTATGTCGGCGTTTTTGTCATCGGCGCGTTTCAGGTGTTGTTTCCGCTCATCATTCGCGACGCCTATGGCGGCGACGACAACACCCAACAACTTCGCCTCGGCGCGCTGTTGGCCTGCTTCTGGAGCGCCTCGTTCGTGTCGGCCGTGGTGCTGAGCCGTCTCAAACCTTTGCGCCAGCCAGGCCGCGCCCTCGTCATCTCACACCTGATCGGCGCGGTTGCGCTGCTCTCGTTCGGGTTTCACAAGCCTTTCGGCTTGTTCGCGTTGATCGTCGTGCTGTGGGGCTTTGCCGCCGGCGTCGCCATCTCGACGAGCCGCACCATCGTTCAAGGCGCTGCCGGTCAACGCTATCTTGGCCGTGTGCTCGCGGTTTACTCGATGGGATTCATGGGCGGCGCGCCTGTTGGATCGGCGTTGGTCGGCTTTGCCGCAAGCCAGTGGGGCGCGCGCGCGGCGGCGCTAGCCCCAGCACTGGGACTAGCGCTCGCCGCTATAGCTTTGGCTGTGTTTACGCCGCTTTGGCGCTACGCGCCGGCGCCGCAGATCAGTGATCCGGACGCGTAAGCGAGCTGCCGCGCTCGCGCCGGCCAGTCGAACCGCGTGCGTTGTATTCGGTGTTTTCCGCAACGAAGCGATTGATCGTCGCGTCGGTGTCGGTCGCGGCCGCGTTATGCGCGGCAGCGGCGGCTTGCGCTTGCGCTTGCAGCGCCTGTGCAGCGCCGTTGCAGGCGGTCAATTCGGTTTGCCGCGTCGCACGCCACGCTTCGAGCGCCTCACGCGCATTTTGCATTGCGGTGTTGGTCGCCGTCGCGCCATCGGGAATGGCCGGAGCGGCGGTGAAGGTGCACTGAGCTGGGAGGGCCGCTTGGGTCTGGGCCAGGGCCGGCGCCGCCATCAGCATGAACGCGGCGGTCGCGCCGAGCAGAACTTTCATCGTCATATTTCTCCTGTCCAGATCGCGCTGGTTCTATCCCTCGGCCGCGGGATTTGCGAGCCAATCACGGCCAAAATGCGGTGATTGGCCTCGCAGTCTCGACGGAGCTACCGAACCTCAAACGGAACGCGCATGCGGTAGCGCCCTTCCACCGGCTGACCGTCGCGCATGGCGGGAACCATGCGATAATCGCGTGAAATGCGCAGCGCCGCTTGGCCGAAGCCCCAATTTGAGGGTGTTTCCGACACAACCGCGCAATTCAGCGCGCCGCTTACGTTCACCAGGCAGTCAAGGACCACCTGGCCAGTGATGTCGCGCGCCAGCGCCCGTGACGGATAATAGAGTTCAAGGTCGCGCGGCTGGCGAACCCATCGCGGATTTGTGATCTGCGCGGGCCCCACCTGCGGCGAAAAGAATGCGATCGGCCCGGTCGTCTCAGGCCCTTGGGGCGCGATCGGCGGCTCAAACGTGATGTCTGTCGGCTCGTCCTCCGGCAGCGGGCGCGGCGGCGGTTCTTGCTGACGCGTGATCGGCGGCGGCCGTTCGGGCGGCGGCAACGTCTCAACCGGAATCGGCGCCGGTCCATTGAATGTCGGCAACTGCATCGAAATCGTAACGCTTAAGGCCGCAAACACCGCGATGCCGAGCAGCGCCGCTGACGCGCCGAACGACGTCGCGCGCATGCCGAGAGATTGAGTCATATGCGCCTCCCTGATGTTGACCGGTCTTGGCGCCGGTTCGAGAGAAGCATGTGGCCGTTCGCATCGCGCGAATATTCACAGCCGCGCGAGCGCAATCACGCTTGCGCGAGTTCACGGATTCGCGACGTGCTCAGCCGCTCGGTGAAAACGGCACAATCATGCGATAGCGACCGCGCACGGGCGCTCCATCTTGCATTGCAGGTCGCATCACGTGTGCGTTTGCAATGCGCAAAGCCGCATCGCCAAAGCCTTGCCCCACTGGCGTTTCGGACGTCACCACGCACGCCAAGCGCCCGGCAACATCGACATCGCAATCCAATACAACTTCGCCAGCCACGCCGCGCATGAAAGCATCGCGCGGATAGAAGCGTTCCGGATGACGCGGCCGCTCGATCCAAGTGGGCGACGTAATCACCACCGGCTCACTCGGCGGCGCAGCCGTTGGAGCGGACGGTGGCGCAGCCTGCTCTTGCGGCTCGGCTTCGCGACGCGGCGTGCTGGGCGGCGGCCGCGGCGGTCGCGTTTCGCTGGGCGCAGGCGCCATCTCGCTCACCATGGCGATGTGAGGCCGCTCTTGTTCGCGCCACGCCGGCACATAGCGCATCGACGCGAGCGCAAAGAGCACGAGCGCCGCCAACGTTGTCGATGCCGCAAACGACACAAGCCGCACGACCCTCAAGGATCGCGCGGCTTGCTCTGGCGTATGTACGCCGTCGTTCACGTGCTCGTTGTCCCGTCAGCGTCGCCGCCGCAAAGACAGCGCCTTTCCTAGCCTGGCAGCACCCACCGGATGGTCCGGCGAATACGTCCGCCCGAAGTCGCTTGCCCATCACGAGTCGCCGGAGCGATCCGGAAGTGACGCGACACACGGAGCGTCGCATCGCCGAAGCCGTAGCCCGGCGGATCCTCAGACGTCACCGTACAAGCCAGCGAGCCGTTCGCGTTGACGATACATTCGATCGTCGCACGGCCTTCGACTTCGCGTTCTTGCGCGCGCTCTGGATAGTAGCGGGCGAAGTCGCGAGCGTCCGGCTGCTCCAGCCACACCGGGTTGGTGATGACAGAAGGCGTCGGCGGGGATGGCGGCGGGTCGACCGCAACCGGAATCGGCGTCGGGGTCGGCGGCGCTGACAGATCCGGCGGCGGCACACGCTGCTCAGGCGGCGGTGGCGGCGGCGGGCGATCCGGCGGCGGTGGAGGCGGAGGCGGCTTTTCCTCCTCCTCGATTTCCACCTTCACGGCGTCCGCGTCCTCGAAGAGGTCGGCGATGGCGCTGAACTTCTGCGTAACCGCCATCCAGACAAGCGTCAGACAGATGACCGCCGCGAGCGAGAGAGATATGAGGCGAAGACCTACCATCGTCTTATCCCTCACTCGCAAGTTCAGCGAAGATACCGACTTTCACGAAGCCCTCTTCCTGCAGCCGGCTCATCACGTCCACGACGTTGCTGTAAGCCGTGCTTTGATCCGCGCGAACGAAGACCCGGGCCTCGGCGTAGAGATCCTGAAAGTCCAACGCGGGATTATTGCGTCTCGCGTGCTCGAACGTTTTCTCACCAAGCTGCGACATCTGTACAACTTCTTCGTCGACATAGATCGCCAGGCCAGCCGGCGTTTCACGTATGCCCACGATCGTTGGGTTCAAACCCTCCAATCGAATCGGCACCGGATTCGGCGGCGGCAGGTCGACGCGAATATCGACCGTTGGGATCGGCGCGGTGACCATGAAGATGATCAGCAGCACCAACAGAATGTCGATGAACGGGATGACGTTCGGTTCTGAAACCGGGCCGTCTTTAGACCCACCTACTTTCGCACCCATGACCTACCTCCGCCGATCTTCGGCGACGAGGCCGATCTTTGTGAAGCCACGGTTCTGCAGTTGGTTCATGACGCGAACGACATTGCGATAGGCCATGTCGCCGTCAGCACGAATGTAGATGCGCTGATCCTTGATCTCGAAGTCGTCGCCGGCGATGAGCGGCGTGTTCGTTTGCACCGCCTCGTACGTCGCTTCCCCGAGATTGGCCAGATCAACGGCGTCGTTCATCACATAGGTTTCCATTCCGTTTGGACCGTCCTTGACGGAGATCCAGGTCGGACGGGGTGGCCGTTGTGACGGCACGATTCGCGCGTCGGGCATCGCCACTTCGATGTCGACGCTCGAGATTGGGGCCGCGATCATGAAGATGATCAAAAGCACGAGCATGATGTCGATGAACGGGATCACGTTCGGATCCGCGGTCACATCATGTCCGCCCTTCTTTTTGGGCCCTGCTGATAGTTTACCCGCCATTGGGGTAGTCCTCCAATGTTAGGTCAACCTCAGCCGGCGCGACGATCCATGTCACGCGACACGAGTGCAATGAACTCGGCGGCGAAGTCGTCCAGCTTGGTTGCCTGCTTGGAGATTTGCTTGGCGGCGAAGTTGTAGATGAGCACCGCCGGGATAGCGGCGGCGAGACCGGCGGCGGTCGCGAGCAGAGCGCCGGCGATGCCAGGCGCGACGACCGCGAGCGAGGTGGTTTGCGTTTTCGCGATACCGACGAACGCGACCATGATGCCCCAGACCGTGCCGAACAGACCGATGAACGGTGCGTTCGCGCCGATCGACGCCAAGAACGTCATCGACGAACCCAGATCGTCGAGGTGCTCGTTCTGACGCGTGGCCATCGTCGCCGAGACGCGCTGCATGGTGTGATCGCGCGCGTCACGCATCGTGTAGAGGCCGAGGTCTTGCGTGCGGCGGACTTCCGCCATGCCCGCGTCGAACATCGACTTAATGCCCGAGTTCGGCAGCTTGCGAACGATGGCTTCGGCTTCTTCAACCGAATTGGCCTTGCGGAAGGCGTTCAGGAAGTCCTTCGTTTGGCTCGAGGCCTTACGCATGACGTAGATTTTTTCGAAGAGCAGAGCGACGGCGTAGATCGCGCAGAGGCCGAGGATCACCATGACGCCCATTTCGACGCCGTTCAGGTGCTGCACCAGTTCGATCATCGAAACTTCTTGCTGACCGGCGGCTTCAGCGGCCGCTTCGGCGCCGCGCTGCTTTGCAGCTTCCATTTCTGCGGCCGACGGCGCTGGCGCCGGCGCCGGAGCTGTCGTGGTCGCCGGTGTCGTTCCAGCTGGTGCGGTAGTTTGCTGCGCGAACATCAGCAGCGAATTCATCAACGTCATGGTCTGCCCTTTGTGCCTGCCCTGAATTCTGTTTTGGCGAACTCGTCGCGCTCCTGCGTGCGCACGAATTCACCGCGATAAGGATTTCTGCGGAATACGGTGGTTGGCTGCGCCTGGTTCTCTCCTGCTCCTGAACCGGGCTTGCCTCCTCCCACCAAACGTCGCGCGGGCCGCCGCTATCCGCGGTCTTCTGTCCCTGCGTCCTTCGACGCCTGCGCCTAAATTTTCGGAAAGTGTGCTCTTGTCAACGTCTCCCACGCAGTGGGCGATCTTCTCGGACCGCCCATCCCCCAGACCCGCCCTGATGCCTGATCGGCCCTTGAGGCCGCAATCAAAACTTTCGTGATCGTCATGCAGTTCCCGAGAGCAGCGTGCAATGCCATGCACTAAAGGATAGAACGCTGGAATCGCAGTTTTTTCAGGGACATCCAATGGCAATGCAGGCCAGCGAGCTGGAGGCGCTTCTGCGCGAGGCCCTTCCCGACGCTGAAATCCATATCCAGGACCTCGCTGGCGACGGCGATCACTATAAGGCGACCATCCGGTCAGCCGCCTTTGCGGGCAAATCCAGGGTGGCGCAGCACCAGTTGGTTTACGCGGCGCTAAAGGGCCGGATGGGGGCGAACTGCACGCTCTGGCCCTCGATACCGGGCCGAAGTGAGGCAGTGGGCAGTCGGCAATCGGCAGTAGGGCGATAGCGGCCGACCCCACTGCCTATTGCCTACTGCCCATTGCCCACTTACGTCCGCGCCATGACCGACGCGATTGAAACCATCCGCAACACCGTCAACACGCACGACGTCGTGCTCTTCATGAAGGGTACGTCAGAGCAGCCCCAGTGCGGCTTCTCGCAAATGGTGGTGCGCATCCTCGACCACGTTGGCGTCGAGTATCACGACGTGAACGTGCTCGCCGACGAAGCCATCCGCCAAGGCGTGAAAGACTTCGCCAACTGGCCGACGATCCCGCAGCTCTACGTCAAGGGCGAGTTCATCGGCGGCTGCGACATCGTCCGCGAGATGTTCCAGAGCGGCGAACTTAAGACGCTATTGGACGAAAAAGGCGTCAGCGTTTCGGCTTAAGCCGCCTTCGCCTCCGGGCGCGCGGTCACCGCAAGCTTCAGCTTTGTACGCGCGCCGTTGCGCAGCACGTCGAGCTCGACCGTCCGCCCAATGCGCTCGCGCGTCAGCAGCTTGTGGATCGCATCGACCGAGGGCGTTGGTTCACCATCCAGCCGCAAGATGACGTCGCCCTCTTCGATCCCAGCCGCTTCGCCCGGCCCGCCGCCAGAGACAGCAACCACCAGCACGCCGCTTTCCGCGGACAGATGAAGTCGCCGCACCAAGGCGCGCGACAATTCCTGCGTCTGCCCGCCGATGCCAAGCCAGCCGCGCGCCACGCGCCCATCGCGCATCAATTCAGGAATAATCAGCTTGGCCGTGCTGCTCGGCACCGCAAAACACAAGCCCTGCGCGCCACCGATGATCGCCGTGTTGATGCCGACGACCGCGCCGTGCCCATCGATCAAAGCGCCGCCGGAATTTCCAGGATTGAGCGCGGCGTCCGTTTGAATGACATCCTCAATCAACCGCCCCGCCTCGCCGCGCAGCGTGCGGCGCAAGGCGGAAACAACGCCCACAGTCACAGTCGCCTGCAAGCCAAGCGGATTGCCCATGGCGATCGCGAGTTCGCCGACCTTCAATTGACTTGAGTCACCTAACTCCGCCGCGTGGTGGCCTTTGCTGTTGAGGCGCAACAGCGCCAAATCCGTATCGGGGTCTGTGCCGACCACTTCGGCTGTCGCCACGCTGCCATCGTGCAGGATGCCTTCGATCGATCCGGCGCCGCGTACGACGTGGTTGTTCGTGAGCGCGTAGCCATCCGGCGAAATGATCACCCCAGATCCCGCGCCGTCATAAAGCCCACGTGCGCGGCTCGTGCGGCGCACGCCGATGACGGCCGGCCCAATCTGTTCAACAACGCGAATGACGGTTTCGGAAAAGGCGTCCCGCGGGCCACGCCGCGACGGCGCCGACACAAACGTGCTCTTGCGACCAAACATGAGACGAAACGTAAGAAGCACCCCGAGCAAGCGCAATCGCACCAGCGGGTCTGGACCGCCGGCGCCCTCGCCGGCATGCGGTGATTCAGCTTCCGCTGTGTGTGCCTGTTGAAACTCCGATGCCGGCGAGGGCGCCGGCGGTCCAGATGCAACTTCGCCACGAATCCCAATCTCCGGTCCCTAGTCCCCAGTCCCCACTTCCCCTACATCCCGCCCAATGCCTCCGCATCCTCCCGCCACCGTCAAAGTCCAGCTGCGCCACTTCAACATACTGACCTGGCTCAGGAACTCGTTCCTCGCCGGCGTTGCGCTGGTGCTGCCGTTCGTCGTGACGGTCTGGCTCATCTGGATGGTGGTGGCCTTTATCGACACGCGCGTCGAACCGCTGGTGCCGCCAGGCTTTGAAATCCTCACCCGTTTCCCAGGCGGGGGCGTGCTGCTCGCCGTGGCGGCGCTCACGCTGGTCGGCGCGCTTGCGGGTAATCTCGTCGGCCGCTGGATCGTGAACACTGCCGATAGCGGCATCGCCAACCTGCCGCTGGTGCGCACCATCTATGGCGGCGCCAAACAGGTCTTCAAACAAGTCGCCGCGCCAGAACGAACTTCATTCCAACAGGCTGTGCTCGTAGAATTCCCGCAGCCTGGCTCTTACGCCATTGGCTTCATCACCAACGAAAACACCGCTGAAGTGGTGCACGACATCGGCGTGGACCTCGTCGCTGTCTATGTGCCGCAAGCGCCGATCCCGACCTCCGGCTTCCTGCTCTATCTGCCGCGCAACGAACTCAGACTACTCGCCATCCCGCCCGACGAAGCGCTGAAACGCGTCATCTCCCTCGGCATCATCCGCAAGGAAGACGACATCACCGCGTCTAAGTGATCTGGAAATCCGACGGCTTCCAATCGGGCTTCGGATAGACCGGCGCCATGTCTTCAAGTTCTTTGCGCACGACCGCGGCAATGATGGCGTTGCGCTGCCACTTGCGGTCCGCCGGCACGACGCGCCACGGCGCGTGCTCGGTTGAGCAGCGATCGAGCGCGATCTCATAGGCCCTCTGATAGTCGTCCCACAGTTTTCGGTCTTCCAGATCGCTTGCGTTGAACTTCCAGTTCTTCTTTGGGTCGTCCAACCGCGCCTGCAGCCGCTCGCGCTGTTCATCCTTCGAGATGTTGAGCATGAACTTCAGCACGCACACGCCGTTGTCGGTCAGGTGCTTCTCGAAGGCGTTGATCTCATCGTAGCGTTGCTCGACCACCTCCGGCGGCGCCAACCCCCGCACTTTCACCACCAGCACGTCCTCATACTGGGAGCGGTTGAAGACTCCGATCATGCCCCTCTTCGGCGCCGCCATATGAACGCGCCACAGGAAATCGTGCGCCAATTCTTCATCGCTCGGCCGCCCAAACGCCGTCACCGCGACGCCGAGCGGGCCACAGCGATTGAACACGCCGCGCACCGTGCCGTCTTTGCCGGACGTGTCGATGCCCTGAAGGATCACCAGAACCGAGTGCCGCCGCTCCGCCCACAGCGCGTCCTGCAACGCGTCGATGGCCCTCGCGTTCTCTTTTGTCGCGTCTTCCGCCGCCTCGCGATCGGGAAAAATGTCGTCCGCCACGGTCGCACGCTTGCGCAACTGCGACTTCGCACCGGGCGCCACCAGCACCGCGTCGTCGATCTGTCTCGTGAGCTTCGCCATGCACGTATTGGCAGTAGGCAATGGCCAGTAGGCAATAGAGATCGCCAAAAAAGAAGGGCCGGCGCGATCGCACCGGCCCCCACTGCCTACTGCCTTAAGAGGCGTAGTATTCGACGACCAGGTTCGGTTCCATCTGAACCGGATACGGCACGTCCGACAATGTTGGGATGCGTGCGTATTTCGCCGTCATGCCCTTGGTGTCGACTTCGAGATAGTCCGGCGTGTCGCGCTCGCCGCTGGCCAAAGCTTCGAGAACGATCGCCATCGACTTCGCACGATCGCGCACTTCGATCACGTCGCCCACCTTCACGAGATAGGACGGGATGGTGACGCGCTTGCCGTTCACCTTCACGTGGCCGTGGTTCACGAACTGACGGGCCGAGAACACCGTCGGCGCAAACTTGGAGCGATACACCACCGCGTCGAGACGGCTCTCAAGCAGACCGATGAGGTTTTCGGCCGTGTTGCCCTTCCGGCGCGCGGCTTCTTCGTAGGTCTTGCGGAACTGCTTTTCGGTGATGTTGCCGTAATAGAGGCGCAGCTTCTGCTTGGCGACCAATTGCAGGCCGAAGTCAGAGGTCTTGCCCTTGCGGCGCTGGCCGTGTTGGCCCGGGCCGTACTGGCGCTTGTTGACTGGTGATTTCGGACGGCCCCATAGGTTTTGGCCAAACCGGCGGTCCGACTTGTATTTTGCTTGGATACGCTTCGTCATGCGCTGTTAGCGCCTTCTTCTTCTGACGGGGCCCGGCAACCTCAAAACGAGATTGCGACTACCCTGGCGGTTTGCCCGTCAACCCAGCATGTCCCGGCTCCGGAACGAGGTCCGGCGCGGGAAAGCGGGGCTTTTGGTCGATCAGGCCCGGCAAGTCAACCTGGCGGCGGGCCACGGCGCGGCACGATCTCATCGAAGACAATGCGCCAGTCCTCGCCCTGGCGCTGCCAGATGCGGGCCAAATACCCCTCGCGCCGGGTTTCACCGTCGGGCCATGACGTCCGCCCAAGCACAAAGACCATGTCGCCTGCCGTCGCTGCCTCGATCAACAGAGGCTCCTCAACAGCGTCCAAGGCGGTGGCGCGCGCCAACGCCGTCGCCGCCTCGGCGCCGACCGCCGCTGGATGGCCCGGCCGGTTCAAGCGCACCTCTGCCGCCAGGCGCCTCAGCAATTGCGACCGCGGTTCGGGCCGCGCGATCGCTATGTGGTGCTCCAGGGTGCGCACCGCTTCAACGGCGGCCTGCTCGGACCCCGCACCGCTCCTGGCAACCGCAAGCGTCGGGATAGCTGCGTCGGCCGCAATGACCGGTCCTGGATCGCGCACGTCCGTGCCGGCGTCGAATATCCACTTCCAGCTTCCATCCTGCTGGCGCCTCCACACCGTGAAATAATGGCCGACGATCCCCTCGCGTCCGCGCAAGAGAAACGGCCCCGTGGTGAAGCCGAAATCGCCGCCGCGCGAAACTCCGGCGTAGGCTGGGCGCCAGTCCAACGTCGTCTCGCCATCACCCGGTATCTGCGCCAGTTGGACGTGCGCATTCACCGGATCGGGGCTGAGTGTGATTGCGTCCGCCGCCGCGTAAGAGCGGAATGCCGCCGCCCAGCCTCGCCGCGCCGCATCCGCGGCGAACGCCCGCTCAGCGGCAATGACCGGATCGGCTTGGGAAACCGCCGGCGAAGGTGGCGCTACGGGCGCCGTCGCGCACGCCGAGGCCAACAGTGAAACGAGCAGAAGAACTCTCATTCAAGCAGCCAACGCCAGCGCGAGGCGGCGCGTCAACGAGCGTTGCGACGATCGCTCGGCGCACCGCGACCGCCCGCGCGCGCAGCAGCTTTAACCATTCCGAAAGCGCACCCGAGCACACGTCTTAGCTTGAAGGAGCTTACGCCAGTGCCGGTCGTGCTGCGCCACAATGAGCTTTTGGAGTTGAACGTCGCCGAATACCACGGCGCGATCACGTTCGCGGAACTGAAAGCCGTCGCCGACTATCTCGCCGCCAACCGCTCCTTCCTGAAGTGCGATTGCCTCAGCATCGTCTTCCCTGGCGCCAATTTCGACACCGTCGAATTCGACGCGCTCAACGCCCTCTTCGGCCGCTACAAAGTCCTGTACGAGCCGATCAACTTTCAGATCATCCGCCGCTCCGCCTGGCTCTGCTTCAGCCCCGCCGCGCAAGCCCATATCGACCACTGGAGCGGCAAGCGCGAAGCGATGTCGACCACGCTTCGCCAATTCGGCAGCTTTGAAGAAGCGGGCGACTGGCTTGTGCTCAGCGAAGCCGAAACGCTCGCACTCCAAACCGGCGCTGGCTTTGAAGAACTCATTCGCTTCGAAGATGCGCCATCCATCGCGCAAGCGCGCACCGGCTAAGGACACGCCGCTTGCCGATCGTACTCCGCCATAACGCCGCTCTCGAACTTAGTCGCGTCGAGTATGCCGGCGCCATGTGCGCCCAGGATTTACACGATCACGCCGCCTTCAACGCCGACAATCCTGTCTGGCTGGGCTTCGACTGCATCAGCGTCATTCACGCCGGCATTGACGTCGGCGCCATTTCGCTCGCCAACCTTGATGGCGTATTCAAAGCCCACCGCCAATTGTTCGAGCCGCTCAATCTCATGTTCATGCGTCGCTCCGCGTGGGTGTGCGAGAGTGCGGCCGGACAACGTCTGCTCAGCCACTGGCTGGCCAAGCGCAATGCCGACAAAAGCCCCTGGGCCGACGTCCGCCAATTCGACAGCTTCGAAGCCGCCGGCGCATGGATGCTGCTCAGCACCGAAAACACCGCGATCCTGAAGAGCGGCGAAGGCTTCAAAGACATCGCGCGCTTCGATGCCGCACCAACGGCCGGTCTCGTCCGCTAAATCACGCCCAGCGCACAATCGCGCGCGCCTGAATTAGCCCGCGTCGCTCTCCAGATCGTACTGGCTCTGCAGATAATTCTGCAGGCCCATCTGATTGAGGTTCTGAAGCTGGGTTTCGAGAAAATCGATATGATCTTCGGTATCGTCGAGCAGTTCGGTCAACAGATCACGCGAGACGTAGTCCTGCTTCGTTTCGCAAAGCGCGATGCCGTCTTTGATCGCCGCGTGCCCGGTCTTCTCCGCGTTTAAGTCCGCCGCCAACCGTTCCGGCACCCCTTCGCCAATCTGCAACTTGTTCAGGTTTTGCAGATTTGGAAAACCTTCGATCAGCAGCAGCCGCTTAATGATGCGGTCCGCGTGGTTCATCTCTTCGATGGATTCTTCGTACGTCTTCTTGCCGAGCTTGCCGTAGCCGTCGGACTGGTACATCCGCGCGTGCAGGAAGTATTGATTGATCGACGTCAGCTCGTTCGTGAGAATCTTGTTGAGCGTCTTGATGACGTCCGCGTCGCCCTTCATCGCATCTACTCCGCTGCGACGAGGCTCCGCTTACCGCAAGCCATACCGCCGCTAGAAATGCCATCTGCGATCTCGGGCAGGCAGCGCCCGCAGCACGGCTCGCACCCATGATGGGCCAGCACGTCCTCCGGGCCTTGAGCCCCAGCGGAAATGGCTTCGTCCACTTCCGCCCGAGTCACACCATTACAGTTGCAGACGTACATCCCGCACTTCTCTGTAAGCAAAGACATTTCTGGCGACTGAGAGTCAGACGCAAAGAAAACATAGCCTGCCGCGAACGCACCTGCAAGTCATTCGCAGCAAAGCTAAACGGGTCGGTCATATAGACCAGAATATTGACTAGACCAGATTTTTGGTCTAAATGGGAGAAATGGTCACAGTCGGCGCCTACGAAGCGAAAACACAGCTCTCCGCCCTGCTCGATAAAGTCGAACAGGGCGAGGAGGTGGTGATCACGCGCCACGGCAAGCCCGTCGCCCGCTTGGTTAAGGCCGAGACCGCCTCGCGCGAACAGATCGACGCCGCCATCGCCCGCATCAAAGAACGCCGTGAGGGCGTCACCACCGGTGGCCTAGGCTGGAAAGCGCTGCGCGACGAAGGCCGCAAATACTAAATGAGCATCGTCATTGATGCTTCAGCCGCCGCCTGCTGGATTTTCAAGGACGAAGCAACGCCCGCTACGGATGGGTTACTGACCCGCGTCCAAGATGCAGGCGCCATCGTGCCGGCGCTCTGGAACTGGCAAATGGCCAATCTTCTTGTCATCGGCATTCGCCGCGCGCGTGTAAGCGTTGCTGATGCGACCGGACATCTCGCTGACCTTGCGCTGCTTCCGATTGCGATCGATGCCGAAGGCAGCGCACGCGCCTGGCGCGAGACGTTTCTCCTCGCGCAAGCCCACAACCTGACCGCCTACGACGCTGCGTATCTGGAGCTTGCTCAGCGCACGGGCTTCGACCTCGCCAGCAAAGACGCCGACTTGTGCGCCGCCGCCAAGACGCTTGGTCTGAAGCTCGCCCTCTAAACACAAGTCCAAGACGCAGAGGCATTCCGAGATTGGCTTGTCGGCCTGAAGGATCGGCGAGCCGCGGCGAAAATTCTCGTCCGCGTCTCGCGCATGAAAGCCGGAAACCAGGTGACGTGAAACCGGCCAGCGAAGGGTCAGTGAAGCTCGCATCGACTACGGGCCGGGTTATCGCATCTGCTTCGCGACCAGAGGCAAGGTGCTGATCGTGCTCCTCGTCGGCGGCGACAAGAGCAATCAGGGCAAGGACATCAAGGCCGCGAAGGCGATGTGGGAGGCATGGAAGGAAGAGAACAATGACGAAGATTAAGACCGTCCCCTTCGATGCAGCCGATTACATCAACACACCCGAAGATGTCGCAACCTTCCTTCAGGCCGCGTTCGACGAGGCCTTCGAAGCCAACGATCCCGGCTTCATTGCCCAAGCGCTCGGCATCGTCGCGCGCTCCAAGGGCATGACCCAGATCGCCGACAAGACCGGCCGCTCGCGCGAACAGCTCTACACGAGCCTCAGCATCGACGGAAATCCAACGCTCGCGACAACGATTGGCGTCATGCGTGAACTCGGCGTGAAGCTCACTGCGGAAGCAGCCTGAACGCGCTCGCTTACTCCTCGCGCAGCGCCGCCAACCCGCGCTCAAGCGCCATCACGTCGGCATTGAGATTGGCGCGCGCCGAATAGACATTGGAATACTGATAGCGCAGCGCGCTACGGATCGCTTCGCTTGCGCGGATTGCCGCCGCCGCCCGCTCCATCGCCGCGCGATCGACGTCCAGCGTGCAATGCTCGACGAACCCGACAATTCGCCCATGATCATCCCGCACATCGCTGCACCCGCCGCGCAGCGCGATCTGAATCTCGAGCGGAATGGTTTCGCGCACCGCACGCCGATACTCGGAACGCTCCATCGACTCCATCGACATTTGGCCGGTGTCCGCGGCGAAATAACTTGCGATGCCGCTCTCAACCGCACCGCGCGGGAGCAATCCGATGTCGCCCGCCGACACGATTTCATCCCAAGTCGCCCGTGTCGGAGGGGAATACATCAATTCCGACGCGCGATAGGCGGCGACCACCAAGTCCTCCGCGTCGGATGAAGGCTGGTTGAGCAAATCGTTCGCCCGCACGAGGCTATCTTGAACCGCCGCGTAATAGGCGACGTCCGCCCGCCGCGCCGCGAGATCGGCTTCCAAATCCCGGCTCAAACGCTCGACATATTCGACGCCGCGCCGCCGATCCACGGCATCGCT
>JADLHI010000339.1 GCA_020848895.1 Hyphomonadaceae bacterium | reverse complement strand
TGCCGTCCTTGCGCGTGGCGTCGAGCAACTCTTCCCAGCGCTTCGCGGTCTCGGCGTCGGGGCACCAGAATGGATTGTTCTCGGTCTCGGCCCAGTCCCAGCGCGTGCGGTCGATGCCGATCTTACCCATCTGCACGACGGCCGCGCGGATCTGAACGTCGCCCAGGATGCGGCGCGCGACTGCGCCAGCGGCGACCCGCGCCGCGGTCTCGCGCGCCGATGAGCGGCCACCGCCGCGATAATCGCGCAGGCTGTATTTGGCGTCGTAGACATAGTCGGCGTGGCCGGGACGATAGAGGTCGCGGATGTCGTCGTAATCTTTGCCACGCTGATCGACATTTTCGATCATCAGCGAGATCGGCGTGCCGGTGGTGGCTTGGCCCTCGGTGCGATCGTCCTCGAACACGCCGGAGAGAATTTTCACTTCATCAGGTTCGCGCCGCTGCGTGACAAAGCGGCTCGTGCCCGGCGCGCGGCGGTTCAGCCAATACTGGATGTCCGCCACTGTGAGCGGCAGGCCGGGCGGGCAGCCATCGACGACGCAGCCCAGCGCCGGCCCGTGGCTTTCACCCCAGGTGGTGACGCGGAAAAGGTGGCCGAACGTATTGTGCGACATGAGCCGGGTCTAAATGGCATAAGCCACGAGTCCCGGCAAATCGGTTCACGCGCAGCGGGCCAGTCTCGCCAACGACGCTTCAACGATCGGGCGTGCGGCGGCCTGATCGAGCTGCGCCAGGTCCTGAACGCTGTGGGTGCGGCCCGCCTCGCGCGCGACGAGATAGCCGATGTAATAGGCAAAGCGCGGCGGCAGGCGGGGATTAAGGCGATCCGAGCTGAACAGCGCGCCGATATCGCGCGATGTGCTGAAGCGCTCGCGCACGGCGCAGACCGCTTCGCGCAAGTTTGGATCGACGGCGGCGGGGATGTCTTCTGGAACGGTGAGCAGCAATTGCTCTTCGGTGGCGTCTGGGTTCAGCGTCTTGGCGACGTAAACCGCAAGCCCCTCGCTCCAGAGGCTGCACCATACTTCGGCGCAGCCGCCGAACGTGCGCGCGTGATAGACGTGGAAAAGCTCATGGTGAAAGAACGGCTCTTCGTCGGCATAGGGATGGGCGCGGCCCATCACGTCGGCGCCGAAGATGAGTACATTGTTCGAGCCGGTGAAATTGCGGGTGCCGCCGTCCATCTCACCGAGGCTGTGGATCAGATAGATTTGGCCGATGTCGCCCATGTCGGGAAATTCGCGGATGAAGGACGCATAGGCCGGATCGAGCAGCGCGGCGAACTGCGAGGCTTTGCTGGAGAAGCGCTCGCGGATGGCGGCGAAGCCTTCGATGCTGCGGCCGATGCGGGTGTCATAATCGGCCTGCGACATGCCGGGGTAACGCTGGCGGCCGTAGAACTCGGGAAACCGTTCCGCCACGTCGGTCTTGAACGCCTTGATACGCAGCGGCAGCGGCATGCCTTCGGTGCGGTCGTAGGCGGCGGTGAAGGCGCTGGTGAGGTCGGTCAACTGGTAGTGCTGCGCGGCGGCCGCGCCGGCGCTGAGCCAGAGCGCCGCGAGCGCAAGAAGTATGTGCCTCATCAGGACTCCCCCCGTTTGCCTCTGAGATGCGTCGGTTCGCGGGTTCGGATGCGCCGGCCTGCCGTGCTAGAAGCGATGCCTTAGCTGGAGAAACCATGTCAGGCGACGATCTCATACCGCCCTCGCCGAAATACGACCCCGCGGCCACGCCGCCGCCGGACGACGCAGCGCTGTTTGCCGAGAACGAGCCGTTCGCCCTGTTCGAGCGCTGGTTCAAGGAGGCCAAGGACAAGGAGCCGAACGATCCCAACGGCATGGCGCTCGCCACCGCCGATGCGTCCGGCTTTCCCGACGTGCGCATGGTGCTGATGAAGAGCTTCGAGGATGGCGGCTTTGTCTTTTACACCAACGCCGAGAGCGCGAAGGGGACGCAGCTTGGCGAAAACCAACGCGCCGCCGTGGTCTTTCACTGGAAGACGCTGCGCCGGCAGGTGCGGGCGCGCGGATTGATCTCGTTCGTCTCGGATGCCGAGACCGACGCCTATTTCAAGAGCCGCGATCGGGGCGCGCGGCTCGGCGCCTGGGCCAGCGCGCAGTCGCGCCCGCTCGAAGATCGGCTCGCGCTCGAAAAGCGGATCGCCGAGTACGCCTTGAAGTACGGCGTCGGCGAGGTGCCGCGCCCGGCCTATTGGCGCGGTTACAAGCTGACGCCGCTCAGCTTCGAGTTCTGGCGCGACCGGCCGTTCCGCCTGCATGACCGGCTGACCTTCACGCGCGATGCGCCGGGCGAGGCTTGGCGCAAGGCGCGGCTATACCCCTGACGGGCGCGTAAGCTTCGATTCAGGTGTTCAGCATTTGACACCGAGCCGCCCGGCGCCGCTTTAATTGCCCCAACGATATAACGGGAGGCGAAGGCGATGCTCGGGCTCATGCAGAATTGGCCGTTGACGGTCGATCGAATTCTCGATCACGCCAACAGCGCCTTTCCAAGTCGCGAGGTCGTCACCCGCGCGATCGAAGACGGCGAACTGAAGCGCACCACCTACGCAAACGTCGCTGCCCGCGCCAAGCAGGTCACCAATGCGCTGCGCGAGCGCTCGATCGCGATGGGCGATCGTGTGGCGACGCTGGCCTGGAATACCGATCGCCATATCGAGGCATGGTACGGCGCCATGGGCATGGGCGCTGTGCTGCACACGCTGAACCCACGCCTCTTTCCCGAACAGATCGCCTGGATCACCAATCACGCCGAAGACAAGATTCTTTTCTTCGACGTCACCTTCACCGCCATCGTGGAGAAGATCGCGCCGCTGCTGAAGACAGTTCAGCTCTATGTGGCGTTCACCGATCGCGCCCACCTGCCGCAATCGTCGCTGCCGATGGTCGCCTATGAGGACTTCATCGCCGGTCAGTCCACCGAAGCGCGCTGGGGCGGCTTCGATGAAAACACAGCCTGCGGCCTCTGCTACACGTCCGGCACCACCGGTGATCCCAAAGGCGTGCTCTATTCGCATCGCTCCAACCTGCTGCACGCGATGACGGCCAATCAGACGGACGTGTTCGGCTGCGGCGCTAAGGACGTGGTGATGCCGATCGTGCCGATGTTCCACGCCAACGCCTGGGCGATCGCGTTCGTCGCGCCGATGTGCGGCGCCAAGCTGGTGATGCCTGGCGCAAAGCTTGACGGCCAGAGCGTCTATGAATTGCTGGAAGGCGAGAAGGTCACCTTCACCGCCGCTGTGCCCACCGTGTGGCAAGGCCTGCTGAGCTTCCTGCGCGAAAACAAATTCAAGCCGACGACCCTGAAACGCGTCGCCATCGGCGGCTCAGCGGTTCCCGAAACCGTGCTGCGCGCGTTCGAAGAGGATTACGGCGTCGAAGTCATCCATGCCTGGGGCATGACCGAGATGAGTCCGATCGGCACCACCGGCAAATTGCTCCCCGATCACTACGCCCAAGACCACGAGGCGCAGATCAAAGCGAAGATGAAGCAGGGGCGCGTGCCGTTCACCGTCGAGATGAAGATCGTCGACGATGAGGGCAAGCCGATGCCGCACGACGGCAAGGCTTTCGGTCGGCTCCTGGTGCGCGGTCCGTCGGTGGCGCGGGCGTATTTCAAGAACGCCGGCGCCAAGAACGATCGCGGCGAGTGCCTGGAGACGTGCGGGTTCTTCGATACCGGCGATGTCGCCACCATCGATCCGCTCGGCATCATGCAGATCACCGACCGCGCCAAGGACGTCATCAAGTCGGGCGGCGAGTGGATCAGCTCGATCGATATCGAGAACATCGCCATGGGCGCGGACGGCGTCGCCAACGCGGCGGTCATCGGCGTCGTGCACCCGAAATGGGATGAGCGGCCGCTGCTGATCATTCAGCCGAAACCGGGCGCG
>JADLHI010000504.1 GCA_020848895.1 Hyphomonadaceae bacterium | reverse complement strand
TCGCACAGCGGCCGGTTGACGTGGCCTTGACCTACTTCTGGCTCTTTTTTGCCTTTGGCTTGCTGGCGGTGGCCGTGGCGCGCATTGATGAGAAAGCGATTGGGGCCGCCCAAAGTACGGGCGCCGCCCTGCCCTGGTGGCGCTTTGGCCAACTCCTCTTCCTGATCGGGGCGACAATGGCGACCGTCATCAGCACGGCCCGTCTCTACACACCGGCCAATATCCAAACTGTCCTGGGCTGGTTTTCGCCGCTGTGGAATTTCTTGGGCGCCCTCTTGTTGTGGATCTTCTACACGCTCTTCTGGCTGATTGCCCCCTTGCTGGACCGGTTTATCGAGTTTATGCGCGCGTTGCTGGCCAATTTGGAGCCGATCACGCCACCCGAACCAAGCGGACCCCTGGCCGCAGCAACGCCTGATCCCATGCTGTTGAATGAGATGGTACAGAATTTTGCCGTAGTGCGTTACTGCCTGGTCGCCGGCATCCTACTAGCCATCGTCATTCTACTCCTGGTGTTGTTTGTGCGGCCACGACAGCGTGGCCTTGCGGAAGAGCAAGAGCTAACGGCACAGGAAGGATTGGCCTTGGGTGGCAACCCCTTTGCCCGCCTGCGCAACCTTGGCCAACTTTTGCGCCGCTATGGGCTAGGGCCAGGGTTATTGGCAGCCATCTCCGTACAGAATATTTATGCCAACGTGGGTCGCCTAGCCGGGCGCCGGGGCTATGCCCGTGCTGCGGCACAATCGCCTGATGAATACTTAGCCCGCCTCCAAGCGGCTTTTCCTGGCGAGGAAGCGCGCATCGCCCGGCTGACGGCGGCGTATATGCGCGTCCACTATGGTGACCAGCCTGTGCATGAGACCGAGTTAACCCAGTTACGGGCTGATTATACGATGCTGCAAGCCACATTGGCGCCAGCTACCAGCTAGTTATACAACGGCGTAAATAGAGCAATCGTAGGTGCGACTTGTAGCCGCACGGGTTGCCAGATCGTGCGGCTACAAGCCGCACCTACGCGCGATTGGCTTATTGAGGCCAGGATGTAGGTAGGCTTGCATTCTAACAGAACTGTAGGGTATATACTGAGTTGTATTAGTTTCTTCTATCTAATCAATAGAGCGCAATGTGGAGGAGGCGTTCTTTAACGCGGTTGCCTTTTAGGCGCACTGCGCACTAGAGCATGCGTACTCGACGCCTGGCGCTCTACGGATAATCTAACAAAGGAGTTTTTCAATGGCGAAAAACCGCACGGCGCCACTACAAGGGGCGGTCAATGGGCAAACGGATGGCAGCGTTACGCAAGCCGCTGCCACTGCTGTACTGACGCCCGCTCCCGCTGCACCGCCGCTTGATGCACAATTTCCCCTAGGCGATGTCACCACCACCCAGCAAGCCCACCGCGAAAGCGCCTATGCCGTTGCCCAAGCCCAGTTGGATACGGTCGCTGATTTTATGGATCTTGACGATGATCTACGCCTCTTTTTACGCACACCCCAACGCGAATTAATTGTCCATTTCCCGGTCGAGATGGACAACGGGCACATGCGCATTTTCACCGGTTTCCGTGTCCACCACAACATGGCCAAAGGCCCAACCAAGGGCGGGATTCGTTATCATCCCGATGTCACCCTCGATGAATGCCGGGCGCTGGCGATGTGGATGAGTTGGAAATGTGCGCTGATGAATTTACCCTATGGTGGCGCCAAAGGTGGCGTGATTGTCGATCCCAAAGCGTTGAGCATGCGTGAATTGGAAAAGATGACGCGCCGCTACACCACTGAAATCAGCCC
>JADLHI010000338.1 GCA_020848895.1 Hyphomonadaceae bacterium | reverse complement strand
GGGGGGGCGTCCGCAGAAGTTGTCGTGCGCAGATAGTCGACGATCTGAGGCGCCATCGCCCACGAGATTCCCGGTGATGGCATCGTCGTGCCGGGCATCTGATGAGTTGGGTCAGTGATGAAGGCGCGCAGACTGTCTTGGGACCAGTTGCGGTGAGCGTTCGAGAGCGCAGGCGAATAGTGGAAGCCTTCAACAGATCCAATGCTGCGGCCAAACACGCCGTTGAGCGGCGGTCCGCTGCCGATTTCACCAGTCAGGCTATGGCAGGACGCGCATGAAATTTGGAAATACTGCCGCCCCTGCTCGATCCGTGAGCTGGTGTCCGTGGCTATCTCCTCCGGCATGGGCGCGGTGAGACTAGAATATCCGCTGACAACGAAAGATCGCGGCTCTTCAGCGTGTAGGTCTGCATTGCGCACAAACACGATGCGTCCGGAATCGGTAAGGATGGCATTGCGTCCGTCATGCAGATTGACGATGTCACGCAGTCTTTCGCGTCCGAGAAGTCGGCGATTCAGGTCTACGGGTTCAACGTAGGCGACGCGGTCCTCGTTGGTCGCCACGTGAAATAAAGTGCCCGCTCGCAGCGAAATCAGCAGCAGGTCGTTGTCACTCCAGTTCGGAAATTCACGCGCATCCGGCTGAGCTAGGTTGCTGATCCCAATGGCTGGAACGAACGCGAATGCGGGTCGCGTGTATCCGGAGTGCCCGCCAGGATGAGGGTCGGTCGGCCAGGGACTTCTTGGAAATCCGTAGTTCACTCCATAACTCACCAGCGGCCATCCATAGTTGGCGCCACGACGAACGAAGTTGATCTCATCGCCGCCTTGAGGGCCGTGCTCGGTCGAGAATATCCGGCCATCGCGCATCACCACGAGCCCCTGTGGGTTACGCATGCCAGTGGCGTAGATACGAGTTTCCAGCGAACGCAGATCGATCTGAATGATCTTGCCGAGGTCCCAATTGGGATCCATCGCAGCGCGTTGCGATGAATTGTAGCCGTCGAACTGGTGGTCTCCAACGCTGACGAGCATTGTGTTCTCGTCGGTCAGAACCATACGACCGCCTGCTTCTGTGCCTTGAAAACGCCAACCGTGATCTTTGTCCGGAATACATCCAGGGCGCGCGATGAAAACGTCTTCCCAACCTGCAGGCGACGCATGCAACCCGTCAGACTCCTGTGACAAGGTCGTACGAACGATCTTGAACTGGTAGCAGCCTTCGCGCTCGAAGCGGCTCAAGCTGACATAGAGATCCCAGCTTCCCTCACGCCGTTGGCGCGCAAGCAGATCGTGGACTCGAAACTCAGTCGCCATGAACAGCGGGTCGTGGCTCAGCGAGGTGCCGCGAATGGCCGCGACGTTGGTCGGCGCCTGCAATGGAAGCGGCCGAAGGACGTTGTCGGGACCCAAATAGCCGAAACGACCCAACGGTGAGGAAAATACCAGGTTGTCGCCCAATGCCGCCAGCGCGCCGCCGCGAGCCCCCGGTTCATGAACGCGGATGCTCGCCCATTCGATGGTGTGCTGATTTAGATCAACAGCACGCCAGACTGCGCGCTGTGTGTCCGGGGCTCGATACCCCAACATATGCAAGCCAGCGGCAAGCCTTTGTTCGACGTCAAACCGACGTGCGAGGCGGTCGGGTAACTCTTGACGCTCAGCCGTGACGCCCGCGCTCACGCCAAAGGCGAAAACCAAACCAAGCGCGATTGTCGAAACGCTGAGTCTCAGGAGCAGCGAGCGAATGGGCTTGGGGTGAACACGCGCACGAAAAGGACCGGCCAATCGCGCGCCGACCTTAATCAGCCTGTGCAGAGCGGTGTTAAGCAAACGCGGCCTCGAAGGTGCGGCGCTCTGATGAGCTGCGCCGTCAATGTGCGTGCCACAATCGTGCCAGCGAGAAACCGCCTTCAATGGCAGGTTTCGGCGAATTCCTGCCGAACGGTGTTTAACCTGGATGACCTAGGACCGCTCCGTGGCGGACTTTCGGGTTCCTATGTTGCAGCGTATGCGACGTGCCGCGCGGCGACTACATACCATGGGCGGACCGATTGAGCGGGAGCGGTGGCTTTAGATCACGTCAGCGCGGTGTTGAGGTCGTTCCATGGTAGTAAGTCACGAGCCGACGCATTGGCCAACTATCGCGATTCTGGCGAGCACATCACCGCGGCCCTCGCTCAGTCGTTGGGCACACCTCGGCGGACAGGTGGCGTGCCGAGCATGCCTTCGACGCCTGGGATGCCGTGTAGCGGGTCTTCGGGCAGCAATTTGCCTTCTGTCGCCTCGATCCATTCTTGTTGCGCCATCGGCGCGTAGACGACCAGCAAGCCGCCGCCTTGCTCGGTCGATTGGCCTTCGAACATTCCCGCTTTCGATAGCAGCGCCTGGCACTGACGCACGCGCCGTTCGTCGGCGTCGTCCTTGAGCGCTTCGCGAATGATCTTGCGGACAAACACTTCTGTTGTCGGCATGTCGACGCGCACGCCATTCACGCTGACCGGTATGGTTTCGCGCGCGACACGGGCGATAATGTCGACAAGGCTTTCCTCTTTCTGTTTTTCCTCGCGCATCCGCCGCTGCTCGGCTTCGAGCTTCTTCTTGCGCTTTGTCTCGCGTCCGCCATCGGGGCAACCCGACTGGCCGGGTTTGAAGCGGCTGTGCTTGGGCGGCTGCTTGTAACCAACCTCGTAGTCAGGCTTCTTGTTGTCTGCCGGCTTGGTCATGGGCGCACCTCCGACGCTCGCAAGCGTGGTGTCGGCTCACGCTCGGCCGGTTTGCCGGTGTAGGCTTCGAAGCGTCGTACAACCACGTCGCAATAGATCGAGTCGATCTCGATCAACCGCGCGCTGCGGCCCGAGCGCTCGGCTGCGATCAAAGTGGATCCCGATCCACCAAAGGGGTCGAGC
The DNA here is from genome assembly GCA_020848895.1 of Hyphomonadaceae bacterium. Taxonomy (GTDB): domain Bacteria; phylum Pseudomonadota; class Alphaproteobacteria; order Caulobacterales; family Aquidulcibacteraceae; genus Vitreimonas. The sequence continues at coordinate 1,812 of JADLHI010000338.1, read as the reverse complement.
ACGATATCGCCGCGGCGGCTTACGTCGCGAATGGCGTCTTCGACGAGCGCAACCGGTTTGACCGTTGGGTGCATGGCGAGTTCAGCATCGCGTGCGGCCCCGAATGCGTTGGCACCGGCATAGGCCCAGACGTTGGTGCGGTTGCGGCCATATTGGCCAAGCTCGACCGTGTTGAGGTGTGGGGCCTGACCTTTCTTGAACACGAACACCAATTCGTGCTGGCTGCGATAAAGCGAACCCATGCCGCCATTGGTCTTGGTCCAAACGCAGACATTTTTCAGCTCATCGAAGACGCGCTCGCCGGCAGCGAGCAGTTCGCCGATGTGGCGCCAGTCCATACAGACAAAGGCGATGGCGCCGTCGCGCGCCGATGAGGCGGCCTGGCCAAGCGTGGCTTCCAGAAAATCAACGAACTGGGCTTTGCTCATCTCGCCCGAGGCCATGGCGAACTCGCGTCGGGCCGCTTTGCCTTTGCCGCCGGCAAATCCGTCGATCGGAACATTGTAGGGCGGGTCGGTAAAAACGACGTCGGCGTGTTCGCCGCGCAGCAACGCGTCGTAGGTGGCAGGCTCACGAGCGTCGCCGCAGACGAGGCGATGGCGGCCAAGGCGCCAGACATCGCCGGGTTCGGTTGTGGCCTCGCGCGGCAGGTCGAGCAGGGCGTCTTCTGCATCACGTCGCGCGCCCGGATCGGCTTCTGCAACTCCATCGATAATGAGGTCGATTTCGGCGACTGCAAACCCGGTTAGCTCAACATCGAATCCAAGCTCGGTCAGGCCCTGCAACTCGATCGCCAGCAGCTCGTTGTCCCAACCAGCCAGCTCAGCCAGACGGTTGTCGGCAATGCGGTAGGCGCGAATGTCTGCCGCACTCATGCGCGAGAGGCGGATGATTGGCACGTCGTCGAGGCCAAGGCGCTTTGCGGCTTCGACCCGGCCGTGGCCGGCAATGATAGTTAGTTCATCATCGACCAGTACCGGGTTGGTGAAGCCAAAGCGCTCGATCGAGCGGGCGATCTGTTCGATCTGGCGTTTGGAGTGGGTGCGCGTATTGCGCGGGTAGGGTTTCAAAGCGTCCAGCGGGACGCGGTCGATCGCTTCGGGCATCTGGCCCTCCTTGTGCGGTCTTCAAGCGGAGCGGCTCACCAGCGCGCGCGTGCGCGCATCGAGCCTTCGGTTGGAGTTGAAGAAGCGAGGAGGGGCTTTGGCCCTGGTCTCGGATAGCAGCTTGAGCTGCCCTGGCGCTCACAGGGGCGAAACCGCTGTCAAAGAGCGCCTGTCGCGATCATCGCGACTGCCGCTACGTGGCTCTCACGGGGCGCACAGTCAAGTCGGTTGTAAGGGCCTTCGCGTCGTGCGCTGCGACACGAAGAGATTTGCCTGCCTGCGCAAAAATGCTTCCCTGCACCGCCAACATGAATTCCCTGCTCGGTTTGGGCCCGCTGTCCGCATCGATCTTAAAAAGCGCGAAGTTACCGGGGCTTGCATCCCGTCGGCCGGCCAATGGCGCGACAGGAGAGCCAAAAAACGCCCTGCGTGGATAAACGTATGCAGGGAAAGGCAGGGAATGTCCCAGCAGAGACGGGTTAGCTCGCGACTGTCACCACCACCATCCTTCGCTCGCTGGCGCGAGCTTCGGATGGCTTATGCGTACACTTCGCCGCACTGCAACAAAATGCGTGACAGGCCGCGTGGCATGTGCTTTCAATGCCGTCGCGCCGATTTGATGCTCAGCTTGCGGGCGCGTTAAAAATACAGCTAAAGCGAAGGAGCAGTACGCCGCTGGCGTGCAGTGTCCTTGCCCGCAAGCGCC
>JADLHI010000337.1 GCA_020848895.1 Hyphomonadaceae bacterium | reverse complement strand
TGCCGAGTCCGCGAACATTTCAGACGCCGGCGCCCAGTTGCTGGTGCAAAATCAAAATCGCTGGCGCGAAGCGGCGCGCGTGAGCTGCGGCATCATCGATGAAACGGCCGAGCCTGACGCCACGCAGCAACGCTGTCTCGAAGCTGCATTCCGCTCCCGCGCCAATGACGCGCAAAACGCGGTTCAGGAAGTGGGCGGCTATACCTTCCAGCGTATGGAGTTGGTCGACGCCACGCCGGTCGCCGCGGAGATTGCCTCCGACATGGGCGGTTCGGCCCCGGTTGCGGTTGAACGCGATATTCGCTTTCCGCGCATCGACGGCCCACAAACGCCGGCTGTCCGCCGCTTCAACGAATTGGTGGCGCAGCAGCCGCAATATTCCCTGGGCGACGCCACCAACGAGAATGTCGACTATTCGATCGCTTATGCGGGCGAAGAGTTGATCTCGGTGAAGTTCATCGTCAGCGCCGATTCCATCACCGCCGCCAACGCCACCAACACGGTCAAGGCCGTCACTGTGGTGATGAGCGATGGCGGCCGGCTGCTCACGGAAGCGGATGTTTTCCGCGCCGATTCCGGCTGGCAGGATTTCATCACCGACCGCGCCGTCGCCCGCATCGCCCGCGAGTTTCCGGACTATCCGAACTTCCCGCCGCGGCGCGATGTCTATGAGACTGCGACTAAGCCGCATCTGTGGCTGATCACCGAACGCGGGCTTGTGTTGATGTTCCCGCCGCTTTCTTTTGGCGGCTCGCACGCCGATGGCGGCATCGAAGTCACCATTCCATGGTCGGACTTGCGGGACTATCTGAACCCAGCCGCGCCGGCGCCGATTCGCGCGGCGGTGTGATGGGTGGAGATGTCGCGCTGCCGTTTGCGGCGCGATTGGGCTAGTCAGCGCGAATGGGTTCACGCACAGGATCGATGTTCGCGCTCGCCAGCGTTGTGCTGATTGGCATGACCGGCTTTGGCGTCTTCCTGCCGATCTTCCCATTCTTGTCATTGCACCTGGGCGCGACGCCGACCGCGACGACAATCGCCATGGGGGCGTACTCTTTCGGCCAACTCGTGGCTTCACCATTGTGGGGCAGGCTGAGCGATCGCATCGGCCGCAAACCGATCCTCATTATCGGCCTCCTGGGCGGAGTGGCGTCTTATCTTTGGATCGCACATGCGCATACGATCTACGATCTGGGCGCGGCGCGTCTCTTCGGCGGCCTGATGGCCGGCAATGTCGGCGCCGCTTTCGCCGCCGCCGCCGATCTTGCCGACGACAAGACCCGGGCGCGCAACATGGGCATGCTCGGCGCCGCCGTGGGCCTCGGTTTCATCGGCGGGCCGGCGCTCGGCGCGGTGCTCATCGGCGGCGCGCCCGAGCGCGAAAGCTTCACCATGGTCTGCTACATCTCCGCCGTGCTTGCGGGCCTTGCCGCACTGGCCGCCTTTGCCTTGTTTCGTGAGAGTCTGACGCCAGAGGCGCGTCTCCAGGCTGGACAACCGCGAGCGCGCCGTCTTGCCATCCTGGCGTCACGCCCCGCGCTTACGCGCTTCATCATCGTGATGTTCCTCGCCATCGCCGCGCAGGCGCTGATGGAAACGACTTTCGGCCTGTGGGCCGACAAGGAATTGCATTGGGGTCCGCGCGAGGTGGGTTGGACGCTGGCGGCGCTTGGCGCCGGCGCCGTGGTGTTGCAGGGCGGCGGCGCGGGCCGGGCCGCGCGCGTGCTGGGCGAACGCATGACGTTGTTGATCGGCCTTGTCTTGTTTGCCGCAGGCTTCGCCGGCCTTGCCGTCTCGCATGAAGTTTCAACGATGGCGGCTTCTCTCACCGCGCTCGTGCTTGGCATTGGCCTCAGCACGCCAGCGCTCAATGCGTTGATCGCTGCACAAGCCGCGGAAAGAGAGCGCGGCACGGTTATGGGCTTGTCGCAATCTGCTTCGGCGCTTGGCCGCGTAGCGGGGCCGCTCGGGGCAGGCGCCTTGTTCGATCAATTGGGCCCCGGCGCGCCGTTTGCGGTGGCGGCAGTGTTGATCCTGGGCGCACTTTTCGTGGCGCTCGGCGAACCCGCGAAAGAAGCGATCAGCGACGCCTCCTAGTCTTCGTATTTGCGCCAAACGCCGTTGCGATCGCGCACTTCGTATCCGTCTTCGCTCTTTCGCACGGCTTGCGACGCCAGTGGCGCTTTGCCGTGTCCGCCTGGGATATCGAGGATGTAGTTTGGTTGCGCCAAGCCAGACACCCGCTCTTGCAGAGCTTGTGTCAGCTCTTGCCCGCGCTCGATCGAGCACCGGAAATGCGATGTTCCGGGCGCCTTGTCCAAATGATGCAGATAGTACGGTTTCACCCGCGCCTCGACCAAAGCGCGCATCAGCGTTTCCAGCGTTTCAACGTCATCGTTCACGCCGCGCAGCAACACGGTTTGCGCCAGCATCGGCACGCCGCTATCGACGATGCGCGCGATCGCGGCGCAGGCTTGCTCCGTCAATTCGCGTGCATGGTTTGTGTGCAGCACGACGTAGGTGCTCGCGCCTTCAACCCGGAGCGCCTCAACCAGATCCGGCGTCACCCGCAGCGGGTCGACCGCCGGAATCCGCGTGTGCCATCGAATGATCTTCACGTGTTCAATCGCCGCCAGCCGCTCGGTGATCTCGCGCACGCGCCGGGCCGAGAGCAGGAACGGGTCGCCGCCAGTGAGAATGACTTCCCAAATCTTTGGCTGGCTCTCGATATAGGCCAGTGCCGCGTCGAGTTCCGCGCCCGTCAGCGCGCCATCGCCCTGCGGCCCCACCATCTCGCGGCGAAAACAGAAGCGGCAATAGACCGGGCACACATGCACGAGCTTCAGGAGCGCGCGATCCGCATAGCGATGCACCACGCCCTTCACCGGCGTGTGCGCATCGTCGCCGATCGGATCGCTCAGTTCGTCCGGCGCGATCTCAAGCTCGCGCGCATCGGGGCGAAACTGCGCCGCGATCGGATCGGCGGGATTGGTCGGATCGATGAGTGCGTCCATCGCGGGCGTAATCGCGACGGCGTAGCGGCTGGCGACTTCAGACAAGGCGCCGGCAGGTTGGACCGCGGGGTTTTGCCCCGCATGCGCGACGGGAGTCGCGCACTCCAACTTTTTGCCATTCGCGCTCAAGCTAGACTCCAAACGCCTTTGCGTATCGCACCTTGCCGCCCGCCGTGAGCGCGCCTGCCTCGAACTCCAGCGCCATGAAGTGCGGCCCGGAGAAGGGAGCTTGCAGCGATTCCGCGATTTGGGGCGAGAAACCGAAGCGGGGATAATACGCCGCGTGCCCCAGCACAACGACGCCAACGCAGCCCAGCTCTCGGCAGCGCGCATTGCCGGCGCGGATCAATTCGCCGCCAATCCCGCGCTTTTGAAACGCCGGCAACACGGAAACCGGCGCCAATGCTGCTGCGCGGAGGGTCTCATGTTCGCGCACGATCGCCAGAGGCGAATAAAGAATATGTCCCTCGATCGCGATGTCGCTCGCCGCGACCAGTTCCACCAAGGCATCGCCGTCCGTGCGTAGCTGTTCGACGAGGTTCGCTTCATCGTTCTGGTCGAACGCGTGCCGCACCACTTGGCGGATGGCGGCGTAGTCAAAGGCCGTGGCGTCTCGGATCATGGCGCGTATATGGACCGCCGGCGCCCTCGCCGGCAAACATCGGTGCTGGCCGGCGAGGGCGCCGGCGGTCCATATTATTCAGGCGTCCACAACACGTCGTTGATGTGACGCGCGCCGGTCGCCAGCATCACCAGGCGATCGAAGCCCATCGCCACGCCGCTCGACGAGGGCATGTGCGCCAGCGCTGCCAGGAAGTCTTCATCGATCGGCCAGCGTTTGCCGTAGCGCTTTGCCTTCTCATCCATCGCCGCAACCAGCCGCGCGCGCTGCTCGACGGGATCGGTCAGTTCGCCAAACCCGTTCGCCAGCTCAACGCCGCACGCGTAAAGCTCAAATCGTTCCGCGACGCTGGCGTCATGCGCGCATCGCCGCGCCAGCGCTGCTTCGCTGATTGGATATTCCGCCAGCAACGTCATCGCGCCGTCGCCCAGCTGCGGCTCGACGTGCCGCACCAACGCCGCCGAAAACGTATCGCCATCCGCCGGCATTGGCACCGGGCAGAGCTGCTCGAATGCGTCGCGCACCGTAATCCGCTCCGCCGCCGTAAACGGATCGCAGCTCCGTTCGCGCCATTGCAGTGTTGCCGCGTTCGCGGCGCGCGCTGCCACGCGCACGATCTCGACGCAATCGTCCATGATCTCCTCGTAGGGCGCGTTGGCGCGGTACCATTCGATCATCGTGAACTCTGGCGCATGCAGTGGGCCGGTCTCGCCGCGCCGCCAGGTTTTGCCGAGGAAGAAGAGCTTGCGCTCGCCGGCCGCGAGCAGCTTCTTCATCGCGAATTCGGGGCTGGTGTGCAGGTAGCGTTCGCCGACCTCGAACGCATCAATGTGCGTCTCCGCCCCGGGCGACACGGTCAGCATCGTGGGCTCGGCTTCTGTGAAACCCTGCGCCCAGAACCACTCCCGCACCGCGCGCGCTATGGCCGCCCGTGCCGAGAGGAAGGGGCGGCGGTCCGCGTGCCGATCTTTGCGCCACCAAGCGCTCACTTTTCCCCTCCGCTTGAGGGGAGGGGGCAGGGGGCAGGGTGAAACGCCAGTGCCTGATGGTTCAGTGTATCGCCCCACCCCCCAACCCCCTCCCCTCGCGGGGAGGGGGAGGCAGCGCGCCGCTTGGCCCCATGCGCAAATATCGCTAGAGAAGCCCCCAATTCCGGTCCTTTCGGGTAGTTCAGGACCGCCGGCAGGCCGGCGGCAAGTGAGGTTTTCGTGGTCAAAGTCATCGCCAGCGACGTCCGCAAAGGCAACGTGCTCGAGCACGAAGA
>JADLHI010000336.1 GCA_020848895.1 Hyphomonadaceae bacterium | reverse complement strand
TGGTCGCGCAGTTTCGCGCGCGCGGCTATCGCGTCGAACGCGTGCGTTAGGCGGCTTGCGCCGTAGCGCCTTGAGCTTGCACCAGCGCTTCGCATGCGCGCAGGAGATGCGGCCAGCGCACGACGTCTGTGTAGATGCCCGCGCGCACGCGGTCTTCGCCGAAGACTTCATAAAGCGGGGTTTGATTAGGCGTCCGCAGAAGCCGCTGCAGCGGCAAAACGCTGTAGAACGCTTCATAGAGGTGCGCGTCGGCGCCTTCGGCAGTGTTGATATCGGTGGTTTCGGCAGCGATGCCGGGTATGGCCGCCATCGCCGCAATCTTGGCGTCGACGGCTGCCGACGGCAGGCGCACATTGGCGATGACCGACGCTGAGGGCGCCCCTGGCGCCAGCGCCGGGGGGAGGACTGGGTAGGTGACCAAAGTGATGTCGCGGCCCAGTGCGCGTCGCGCACTCTGAACCGCGAGTCTAGCGAGCGCATAGGTGATGTCGTGCGCCACGTTGTAGTGCTGCCAACTATCGGCGACGACGAGATCGACCGCGCGCGTGATGAAGTCGGCAGTGAGTTCGTCGGCCCACTGCAGCAGCTTTTCGTATCGGCCGTCGAGCAGCATGTCGTAGAGGTCGCGATCCCACGCACCACCCCATGTTTTCGCTATTGATGCGCCTTGCGCTTCGATCAGAAGTTCGCTTGCCTGCCGGCGCGCGCTATCGGCGCCGGAGCGCGAGCCTTGCGTCAAAATATAGACATGCGGGCGAACGCTCGACAGCCAGTGAAGGACGCGGATTTCATGTGCGGGATGGGCAATCACAAGCGCGGCGCGGCGCGCCGGGTCGGTCAGCCAAGTCTCGAAAACTCCGGCCTTCGGTGAGAGTGGCTCGATGACGGCGTCTTTGCGCATTCTGATGACGACCCTGGAACTGGCGACTCGCCGCGGCGTGCAGAATGTTACACGCGATTTGGCGCTGGCACTCTCGGAAGCAGGCCATAACGTTTGTGTCTATGCCCGAAATGCGGGGGTAGTAGCGGATGAGCTGCGAGATCAGGGCATTCAGGTTGCGATCGAAATCGCCCGGTTTGCCGGCTCCAGGTTCGACGTCATCCACACCCATCACCCGGCGATGTGTTCGCCGGTGTTCGCGCGCTTCCCGGACACGCCGGCGGTTTTCGTGTGCCACGACGACGCGAGTTGGTTCGACGCCGCCGTGCAATTGCCGAACATCGTGAAGTATGCGGCGGTCAGCGAGTCGATGGCTGGGCGTGTCGCGGCGGATATCGGGATCGCGCGCGCCGATGTGGCGCTGTTGTTGAACGGCGTCGATACGCGCCGGTTCTTGCCGGGGCCGGCGCCGCCAAGCGCGCCGCGTCGCGCTTTGGCTTTTGCCAAGAACAGTGAGCACGTCGAAGTCGTTCGTGCCGTCTGCGCTCAACGCAGCATCGCGGTGGATTTCATCGGCGCAGCGGTCGAAACTCAGCTCGATAATCCCGCGCAAGCGTTGCCCGGTTACGACCTGGTGTTTGCGTCGGCGCTGTCAGCGATTGAGGCGATGGCGTGCTTGCGGCCGGTGATCGTGTGCGATGGGCGCGGCATGGCGGGCATGGTGGATATGGCGCGCTATGAGGCGTGGCGGCCCAAAAACTTCGGCGTTGCAGCGTTAAACGGCCCGCTTAGTGTTGAACGCGTGGCGCAAGAGCTCGATCGCTACGATCCGGCGGAAGCGGTGCGTGTCGGCGCGCGCGTCCGCGCGGAAGCGGGGTTGGCGGCGTTGGTTGAACAATGCGTTAGGCTCTACCGCGAAGCAATCGCCGCGCCGCGCGTCGCGGCGGATGAAGCGGCGCGCATGTGGGCGAGACATCTCGAACATTGGACTCCGCGTCTGGCGGATGAATGGGCCTTTGCGGAGGAGCGGCAGGTTCTCATCAATGAAGTCAGGCGGCTGCGAGCGGGACTCGATGTGTTGCCGCGCGACAATCGCATTACGTTTGGCGATGACCGCGCGTCGGTGCGCTTCATCGAAGCGACAGGATTTGAGCGCCGCCATGGCACAATGTGGACGTCGTCGTCTTTCGCGAGTCTGCGGTTTCGCCCGGGTGTGTTGAGTGCGCCGCTCAAGTTGGATCTCGAGTTTGCTGTGCATCTGCCGACGGCGGATCTTGCAGTGGAGATGACGCTGCTGGCTAACGGCGCCGAAATCGAGCGCTGGATCGAGACCGGGTTTGCGGGCTGGGCAGAGCGCCGGCGAACGTTCGAGTTGCCGCTCGAAGCCTGTCACCCGACCGCGACATGGCTTGCGTTTCAGCTCAAACAAACGGCGGGCGCTACGCCCGCTCAAGCAGGCTTTTGCATCCGCGCGACGACGTTTCGCGCTTAGTTTGGCAAAACCAGCTTGGCGCTGAATCCCTTTGGGACCCGGTTTGCCAACACCAGTCGCCCGCCGTGGCTGTCGGCGATGGCTTGTGTGATTGCAAGGCCGAGGCCTGCGCCCTGGGTCTCGCTACGCGCTTCGTCGGCCCGGAAGAAGGGGGCGGTTAGTCTTGCGAGAAGATCGGCCGGCACGCCGGGGCCTTCGTCCAAAACTTCGACAACCGCTTCGTTGGCGTCATTGCGATAGATGCGCATCAATCCACCGCCGCCGTACTTGGCGGCGTTTTCAGCGAGATTGCGCATGGCCCGCGCGATTTCAGTGGGCCGGCACTCGGCCATCAAAGGCTCGCTCGCTTCGGCGTGGATGTTCACGCCCATATCTTGAAGCTCGCCGCAGAGCGTGCGTGCGATTTCCGCAAGGTCGACGTTCGAGCGCGCCTCTTCGCTGGCGCCGGCGCGGGCGAGCGCGAGCGCTTGCTCCGTCAGCGTTTCCATTTCGGCGACCGAGGCGAGCAGCCGCTGGCGCTCGGCTTCGTCTTCGATGAGTTCGGCGCGCAGCCGGATCGCGGTGATCGGCGTGCGCAAATCATGCGACAGCGCCCATAGCATTTGCCGCTGCCGGTTGAGCTGGCGCCCCAGCCGCTCGGCCATGGCGTTGAACGCGGTGGAGGCGCGGCGAACGTCTTCAGGGCCGCTGACAGGCGCGCTTACACTGGTTTGCCCGGCGCCCAGCGCGCGCGCGGCGCTGGCCAGATCAGAAAGCGGGCGCCCGATTTGGCGCGCCACCAAGGCCGCGCCGATGCCGACGATGATGATCGAAACAAGTGCGCCCACAATGGCGCTTGTCGGCGTCGGACGAGGGCCCGGAAGGCGCGCGGACGTATTGAGCCAGCTGCCGTCGCCGAGGCGGACAGAAATGATGGCTTCAGTCACGCGCACCATCGGCGCATCGGGCAGCGCCGCAGGACCGCCGTCAGGACCGCCTGGACCTGGCCCGCGCGCGAACTCGTCGGGCGGTGGCGGTGGCGCATCCCCGGTTCGATCGTCGCGGCCTCGGCCTCGGCCTCTGCCTCGGTCGCGCGGATCGCGCTCGCCGCGCCAACGCCGCGACGGCGCGTCCACGATCCGCGACTGCGCGTGGGCCTCGCTATCGGCGAGGCGCTCCGAAATGGCGCTGGCGATGCGCGCGCCCGGCCCGCCGAGATTGGTGGTGATTTGGGGTTCGTTTGACACGCTATAGCGCAGCGAAAAATCGCGGAAGGATTCCACCGCCTCGGCGCGGCGGTCGGCGGGAATGTCGCGCAACCGTTCGGCGGTGAACGCCACGCGCTCGGCGACATTGGTTTCTGCCGCGCGGCGCAGCGCCGAGCCGCGCTCGTTGCTGTAGATTGCAAACGCAATCGCGTAAGAAACGATCACGGCCACGATGGTGACGGCCACCATGCGTCCCGTAAGGGTGTTGAGCGGGTTGCTCACGCTTTCTCGACGGGCGCCGTGAACACGTAGCCGCCGCCCCAAACCGTCTTGATTAGTTTCGGCGCCCGCGCGTCGGCTTCGATCTTGCGGCGCAGGCGGCTGACTTGCGTGTCGACAGCGCGGTCAAACACATCCTTGCCGCCGTCGAAAGCAAGATCGAGAAGCTGATCACGGGAGAGCACGATTTTGGGACGCTGCAGGAATGTCAGCAGCAGGCGATACTCGCCGGTCGACATTTCGTGCACTTGGCCTTCATCGTCGACGAGTTCGCGTTCGGCGAGCTTCAGCGTCCAGCGATCGAATCGCAGCGCCTCGCCAGTGGGCGCTTCGACGTTCGGCGGCAGCGCATGCGTGCGGCGCAGCACCGCGTCGATGCGGGCGAGCAATTCACGCGGGTTGAACGGCTTTACGACATAATCGTCGGCGCCGACCTCAAGCCCGATGATGCGATCCAGTTCCTCGGCGCGGGCCGACAGCAGGATCACCGGAATGTGGTTGGTCTCGCGAATATGCCTGCACAACGAAAGGCCGTCCTCGCCGGGCATCATGATGTCCAGGACAACCGCATCGATGCGATTTTCCTTGATCGCCCGGCGCGCCGTTTCGGCGCTGTCCACCGCTGTCGCACGCCGGCCATTCTTGCGCAGGAACTGCGCCAGCGACTCGCGGATCTCGCGATGGTCGTCAACGACCAGAATATGGGGGTCCTCAAGCGCCATGCAGCTTGAGATGTGCGGCGCCCTTTGACAAAAATCTACCGGGCCGGCGTGGCCGAGGCATGCCAAACCTTGGCGCCGGCCAGGGAACGACACACTTTGGCAAGACCGAGGGTTGTTTCGCCTTATCCGCGCCCAGGTCGGGCGGTTGCTGGGTCGGCGTTATTGAGGGGACACGAAGGATGAGCTTCAGAACTATCGGGTTTGTGGCCGGTGCGGCCCTTGCGCTCACGGCGTGCGGCGGCCGCGCCGCTCAGGACAGCACCGCGCCGATCCGCGCCCTGCTTTCCGCCGACGCGTTGATGCTGGTGAGCTTTGACGCAAACGCCGATCTGAGCGTCAGCCGCGACGAAGCGGAGGCGGGCTTTGCACGCGAGTTCACGCGTGCGGACGCGGACAACAACGGGGCATTGTCCCCGATTGAGTTCAGCAACTGGTCGAATCTCGTGCTTGGCGGTTCGCAGATTGGACCCTACCGCCTCGATTTCGATCGCAACGTCGACAACGTCATCACGCGCGAGGAGTTCGATACTGAGATGCGTGCGCGTTTCTCTCAATATGACGGCGACGAGAACGGGGCGCTCTCGCGGACGGAATTTGTGCGTCTCGTGGGGCAGGCGAGACCGCCGGCGCCGCGCCGTGAGCCGACGCCGCAAATGGGGCAACGGCGCTGACATGTTTTGACGCAGTTGCGGCAAACGCCCGGCACACCACCTACATAATATCTGATCATACGGCGGTACGTTATCTCCCCCCCAACGTATCCCGTCATGCAGGCCCAGCGCGACCCTCCCCCCAGGCGCTGAGGCCAAAATGAGCGGCCGGCGCTTTCCCAGCGCCGGCCGTTTTTTGTTTTTGCGCATCGGTTCGGCCGACATACTTTGTCGCAAACGCGACCAACCGGCGAAAAGCCGGTCCTGTAGAGCTGCTCTCAGAGGGAGCGGGCCGCCTCCAGACGCGGCCAGAAGGAGAAGTCTCAGATGAGAAAGATTTTGCTTGTCGCCGCCGGCGCTGCGGCCTTGGCGGCGAGCGCATGCGGCTTTGCGCAAGCGCAAAACGGCCCCGAAGACCGCGGCGCACATCATGGCCTGTTCGAGTCCGATTCGAACAATGACGGCGTGTTGACGCGGGCGGAGTTCGACGCTGGGCGGCAAACGCTGTTCGCGCGTCTGGACGCTGACAATAACGGCCAACTCTCGCGTGAAGAAATGCGAGCGCAACGCGGTGAGCACCGTGGACGGCGTGGCGATCATCGTGGCGGCCCTCCCGGCGGTCCTCCGGGCGGTGGTTTTGAGGGCGCTGACGCCAACAATGACGGCAACATCACGCGCGACGAATTCTTGGCGCGGCCGATTCAGATGTTCGAGCGCCTCGATGCCAACCATGACGGCGTAATCTCGGCAGCGGAGCGTCCGCAGCGGCCGGAACGCGGTGAGCGTGGCGACGACGGTCCGCGTGCTGAGCGCGGCGATCGTCCGAATCCGGATACCGATGGCAACGGCACGATCTCACGCGCCGAGTTCACGGCGATGGGCGCCGGCATGTTCGAACATCTCGACGCGAACAATGACGGGCGCGTGACGCGCGAAGAGGCGCAAGCGCAGCGCGGTCATCGCCGCGGACACGACTAACCAGCGGAACGTGGCGCGGTCAGGCTGAGTTCAGCTTGGCCGCGCTACCATCGTTCGGTGTTTTCAATTGACTGGGATGTGCGGCGGGCGCGGGCTCTTGCCCCAGGGCGCCATGCCGCCATGTGAGGATATGAGATGGAACTGACGGCTGTGAAGGAACGCGTGCAAAGCACAGCGTCCGGGATCTGGGCCAAGCGCCCGGGGTTCCTGCGTGGCCGCAGTCTCTGGATCAGTGGCGGGGCGGCAGCCGTGGTGGCCGCGGGCTTCATGTTTTTCGGCCCGAAAGACGACGCCGAGCCCTATCGCACGGCGGAAGTGGATCGCGGCGCGATCACGCGCGTGGTGAGCGCAACGGGTACGCTGCAGCCGCTGGTGTCGGCGAATGTCGGCTCGACGGT
>JADLHI010000335.1 GCA_020848895.1 Hyphomonadaceae bacterium | reverse complement strand
TGATTGGCGAAGCGCTGACGGATCTGGGTTTGGAAGGCCGGCGCATAGACCGCCGGATCGGCGCGCCGCCATTGGCCGAAATCGACGCCGCCGCGGCCAGCCCCTTCCGGCGGCGCGGTCTGACCGGCCGCTGCCGGCGGGCGCTCCACAGTTCCGCGCTGGACGGGAAATGGCGATGGACCGCTCGCAGCTTCCTCCGCTGCGCCACCGCCGCCAGCGGCGCACGCGCCAAGCAATGCAACCAAAGCCAAGATCATTACCCGCATGCGTTGTCCTTCGTTCCCCACACTTGGCTGCTTAGTCGGGGCGGAGGGCATCTTCAAGGCGCTGTGGTAAGCAGCGCGGTATGAAGAAGATGCCTGACAAGACACGCGCTCCAACGCGGGCCGAAGGCAAGTGCCTGTGCGGCGCGGTGGTGGTCGAGATCGCCGTGCCGGCGCAATGGGCCTGGCACGATCATTCGCCGTCGACACGGCGCGCGCACGGTGCGGCCTACGCCACTTACGTTGGCTCATGGACAAGCCGGTTTCGCTTCGTGCAAGGCGAGGACAACCTCACGCGCTACGAAGACAAGGAGCGCGGCGGCGTCCGCAGCTTTTGCTCCACTTGCGGCTCACCGGTAACGTTTCAGCGCAACAAGCAGAACGTGAACATCCCGCGCGCGCTTTTCAGCAGCGGCGTCGGCCGCGAGCCGCGCTATCACGTCGCCATCGATGATCTGCAGGCGTGGACTTATCTCGGCGAAAAACTGGGCCCGCTAAAGGGTTTTCCAGGCGTGGTCTGGACGGGGGCGAAGAAGAAGCGCGCGTGAAGCACGCCTCTTCTCGCGGTCGATCACTTCGCCATTCGGTCGGCGGCCATCCAGCAGGCATGGAAGCCTGACGGCACGCGGAACGGCACCTCCAATTGCGCCACCGGCCCGTTTTCGATGGCTTTGGCGTCAAAAATGTCGAGCGTCTCGCGCTTCAGTTTTTCATTCCACTGAAAGGCAACGACGTAACCATCGTCTTCCGCCGCGAAATTGTCGGCCGCCGCAAACCACGGTTCTGAATAGAAGCTGTGCGCCGAGCTATCGGACCACGATCCTAAGCTTTCGCCTGTGTCGAGGTCGTATTTGCGAATGCCGTACCACTGCAGAGTGCGCGTGTCGGAATGATCGACGAGATAGCCAAAGCGGGTGCGCCGCCCGCTAAGGCGGCTATTGAAGGTCGGAAACTCGACGTTGCGCGAGGCGTCCAGCATCTCCTCATGCGTTTCGCCGGTTTTTACATTCATGCGCCACACCCAGAGCCGCGCATGCATCACCAGTTCGGCGACATCGCGCGCGGTCCGCACGGCGTCGATCTCGCCGTCCTTGTCCAGCGCCGGCATGTAGCGGCAGCCAGACATGACGACCCAATCGCCTTCCTCCCAAGCGTTGACGACGTGGTAGATGAAGCAGGGCGAGAACTCGAACCAACGGATCGAGTCGCTGGCGCCGTAACGCGGGATGACGCCAAGGCGCGCCGGCAGCGATGGATCGAACGTCACCTTATGTCGGCCAAGCGCGAAAGCCTCGGCATCGTACAGCATCGGCAGATCGTGCAGGATCGAGTAGTGCTCGGTGATGGCCATGTCGTGCGGAAGCCGCGGACCAGGCAGTTCGATCGGCACAAAATGCTTCAGTTTGCGATCGGGCCCTACCACGCCGTAGTGCATGTACGGCGCTTCTGTTCCGTAATCGAAGAAGATCAGATCATCGGTGATCTCATCGACTTTCGCGTGCGCGGAAATCGCGCCGCCGCTGGCGACGATGCCCGGGCACTTGCCTTTGGTTTCGAGCGTCACCGGGTCGATTTCATAAGCGTCGCCGGAGAGATACCACAGCGCCAAGACGCGGCCGGCGTGCGCGACCAGGTCGGTGTTGGCGGTATCCTTCAACGGCTTGTCGCTACGGCCTTTGCGTGTTTCGCGCACGCCAGCGTGGAGACTGCGGCCCGCTTCGTCCTCAAGCTTCCATGCGTCGGTGCGCACCCAGCGATTGCGATAGGTCACGACGCCATTTTCGAAATGCGCGGCGTGGATCATGCCGTCGCCATCAAAAGGATGGTAGCGGCCCGAAGGTTCGAACCGGATGTTCGGGCCGGAGCGCAAATAGACGCCGTTGAGATTCGCCGGGACCTTGCCGGACAGCAGCTTGAGCCGCGCCGGTCCGAACTCGGCGCGCAGCGGCGCGAAATTGTTCATCAGGCCGGGCCCGTAAGCTTCGCCGAATGGTGCAAGATCATCTTCAAGAAGCGCGTGTTGGGTCATGCCGATCCTCCCTCCGGACATGCTCCTTGCGTAACCGGACTAAGGTCGGCGATTTTGATCTGAATCAAAAAAGCCGCCCCGGATTGCTCCGGAGCGGCTTCGCTTTCAGCGCCTCAGCTTACTGGCTGAGGATGATGCTCAAGATGACGCCGGTGGCGATGCCAACGAGCAGGTAATCGCCGCGGTCGTCACGAACATAGTGGTAGCCACGCGGCGGCGCGCGCAGATGTTCGCGGCGATAATCGACTTGGCGATAGCGGCCTTGGTAATAGCTCGGCAGGCGGTCACCGCGGCGCCAGGCGCGATAGCCGGCTTGGTAGCCACGATGCGCGGCTTGCGGCGGGCCGTAATACCAGCGGCCGTTATAGGTGTAGCCGTTGCTGCGCGTGTCGTTCCAGCGATTGTCGTTGCGGTCGCCGCGACGATCGTTGCGATTCCAATCGTCGCCGCCACGGCCGCGATCGTCGTTGGCGCGGCTATCACCGCGGCCACGATCAGTGTTGACGCCGCGGCCGTCGTTGCGGCTGTCATTGCGTTGGTCCCAGTTTTGGTCGCCGCGATTGCGGTCCATGCCTTGCGCCGACGCAGTAGCCGCGAGCGGGCCGGCAAACATCAGAGCCGTCGCGGCAGCGAGTGCGATACGTTTCATAAGCTTTACTCCTCAACGAAACCGGACCGAGCGAAAGCCACGGCCCTTCGTCTGGAGCGCACTATGATCCAAGGAAACTGAACCGCCCGTGGGACCTGAACTCAGCGTCCGCACAGGGTTTTGTCAGAGTTTGTCGGCGTCAAACCTGGGCCACGCGGCCCATGAAGAGCTTCGTTCCCGTCGGTTTGTGGCGGAGCACGATGAAGAACGGGTGGTCGGCTCTGAACTCGATCGGCGGCGCTTCGGGCTGTGGCATGGCGGCAGTGGCGCGCATGTCGATGGCGGTCACGGCAGCGGCTTCGGTGCCCTCCTCGTCGATAGCGACGAAGGTTTTGTGGATCACGGCGCTAACGGCGAGGCGTTCTTGCTCAGTGACGCCGGAAAAATCGGCGCCGTCCATGAATGCGAGCCGGAGGCCGAGCGCCTGCAGTTGAGGCACAAGATCGTAGTCGGTGCGCATCTCGACTTTCGGCAGCGTCACATCAAGGCGCGGGCGTTCGGCTGTATCGAGGTCCGTGAGCCAGCGATCGAGCGTCGATCCCATGAGCTGGCGCTCGAACGCGGCGAGCCCGTCGCGGGCGCGCGGCAGGAAGACGGCGAGTGAGAAGGCGCCGTCGTCGTAGAGAAACTCGGCTGCCTGGAAGCCTTCGCCCTCGTAGTACGGCGTGCGCAAGACTTTGTGCATCAGCCGCGCGCGTTGCGTTGCGCCGCCCTCGGCGAAGAAATCGCCGTCGTGCGTGGCGTTGGCGGAGAATTGCTGCTGCCACTGGCCTTTGAAGTAAACGGCGTTGGTGAGCACCAGGCGGCGCGCAGGGTCCTCCCGCGTCAGAATCTCCGGGATGCGATCGCGCGTCTCGCGCGCGGTCCAAGCATTGATGGTGCGCAGCGCCGCGGTTTGGTTGGCGATGAACGGCACCGCTTCAATGGTCGCGCCAAGTTCTTCGCGGATGGTGCGCGCATAAGCGGCGCTGAGCGCCATCGTGCGCTCGACCCAGGCAGCATTGGCGGTGGTGAATTCGCTGCGGCCGGTTTGGGCGGCCAGCGCGTCACGCAGCGCACGCGTGCGCACGATCTGCGCGGCGACATTGGCGTCGAAACCGAAGGTCGCGGCCATCTCAGCCGCGGTTTGTCCGCGCGCGCCGGGATAGAGCAGCGCGAAGGCGGAAAGGACGCTGTAGGGCGAGACAAACTGATTGCCGCCAGGCGCGGCGAGCGCGCGGTAGAGGCCAAGATCGAAGGCGTCAGGGAGCGGGGTCAAGATTGGCGCCGGCGTTGGCTGCGGCTGCGGCGGCGTGGGCGCCGCGGCGCTCGCGCAAGCTGAGGCCCCCGCGCAAGCTGCGGATAAAAGTAACGCGCGGCGATGCATGCCATGATCTCCTGCCCTCGGCCTTCATCGTGCGCATGGGTTGGGCGAAGACAAGGCGGAAAGCCGCCTGGCCTGGGACGGCGGGCGCGCTAGCCCTTGCGCCGCCACGTACTGCCGCTGGCGCCGTCCATGACTTCGACGCCGCGCGCAGCGAGCTCGTCGCG
>JADLHI010000334.1 GCA_020848895.1 Hyphomonadaceae bacterium | reverse complement strand
TGCTGAACCGCAAGCGCTGCGGTGATCGCGTTGCGCACCTCTTCCGAGGTTGGCTCGGTGCGCGTTGGGAATGCAGCAATAATGCGGCCGTCGCGGCCGATGAGGATTTTGTGGAAGTTCCATTGCGGCACGGCGCTCTCGCCGATCTGCTGCTCGGCCCACGCATAGAACGGATGGCGCGCCTCGCCGACCACGTCCGTCTTCGCGGCCATCGGGAACGTCACGCCATAGTTCAGCGTGCAGAATTCCTGGATTTCTTCGGCCGAGCCGGGCTCCTGCCCCATGAAATTGTTCGCCGGCACGCCAACGATGTCGAAGCCTTGCGCATGATATTCATCGTAGATCCGCTGCAAGCCTTCATATTGCGGCGTGAACCCACAACGTGACGCCGTGTTCACGACCATCACGACATCGCCTTCAAATGCCGTCATCGGGACACGATCGGTCCAGAGGCCGTTGAAGGAGAATTGATAGGCGGTCGCGTGGTCGGCCTGCGCCGGATCGGGCGCAGCGGCGAACTTCACACGCTGTTCCTCGACGGCCGCCGTAACCGCTGCGGTGCGCTCCGCGGATATTTCGGCGCTGGGCGCAGGCGGCGCGCGGTTGCAGGCGGCTAGCGCCAACAGCGCGGCGGCGGCTAGAATGTGGCGGGTCATGTTCATCTGGCGGCACTCCTCCGGCAATCTGACGCAACGGCGCGCGCTGCGCCAGCCTTGCGCGATGAACCGGCGCGCCCCCATTTTGGCCCTAGCTCTCGTAGTGTTGGGATTGCTCATGCCGGTTCAGGCGTTCGCGGAGACTGTCGAGCAACGCATCGCGCGGCTTGAGCCGCACTACATCGTGCGCCACCCCGAAAACGCCGACGCGAAGGCGCCGGTCGTCATCATGCTGCACGGCTGCGGCGGCCCGCGCCCGTTTATCGAAGACATGGCCGATGCCGCCGCCGCGGCAGGCGCAACAGCAATCGTCGTCGATTCCTTTGCCCCTCGCCGGATCAGCCGCATGCAGGCATTCGCCACCGTCTGCACCGGTGCGCGCCTGCAAGGACGCGAGCGCGCCGGCGATCTTTACGCCACCATCGCCTGGGCCCGCCGCCAGCCCTGGGCCGACGCCAGCCGCATCAGCGTCATCGGCTGGAGCCATGGCGGCTGGACGATCATGGATTCTCTGGCGCTACGCACTGGCGAAGAAATGCGCCGCGTGACCGGGCTCGAAGACTTGCAAGGCGAGCCGCTCGAAGGCCTTGCCGCGACGATGATCGTCTATCCTTATACCGGCGTGGGCACGTACACCGGCCATCGCGATTGGCGCATCGCGCCGCGCAGCACCGCCATCATTGCGCAGCGCGACTATATCGTGGGCTCGACGCGCAGCGCCTTGGAGCGTCAGCGCGCGCGAGGCGCGCCAATGGAAATTCTGCTGTTCGAGAACGCCACGCACGCGTTCGAAGATGCGCAAGCGGAAGATCCGCGCGTGCGCTACAGTCCCGCCGCTACCGCGCGCGAACGCGAGCTGCTGCGCGAAATGATCGAAGCGCTCTAGCGAACGCTTGCAACCAGTGCGTTGAACTCAGCTGCGATCAACATAAGCTTCGCGAACGTCCATGGCCCCTGCCCATCGAGTTCCGCGAATGCCGAACGCGCACGTTGCGCAGGTTGACCGAGCGTGGCGAGCCACTTGCGCGCCGCTTCCGTCGCCCAAGCCGTATCCGCACCCTTCGGCGGCTGGCCGATGGAACGCGCCGCGGCCTCCGCGAGCTTCAGCTGCGCGTCGCCGAAATCGCCTGCCGCGCGGCGCACCACCAGGCGATCCCAGTGCTGCTCAAGCTTCATATTCGTCGCCGCATCGCGCAGCGCGTCGAGGCCAAGTTCGGCGCCGATCACGCAATGCAACGTCGAAGCGGTCGCGACCGGCCATGTCGTGTCGCGCGCCATATCCGCGACGTCGAGTGAAAGCGTCAGCGGGGAGAGCAATGCTGCCTCTTCCGCCAGCGCTTCGGGCGCGCCGAGTTCAAGCAACGACGCGCGGCGCAACTCGACACGCTCGCGCTCGATCTTGCTGAGGTCGGCTTTGATCGTGGCGCGCTGCTCGCGCACCGGCTCGAAATAGCGCTCGACCACTTCAAGGATGGTCGGCGGGTTTTCGCTCTCAAAACCGGCGTTGCGCGCCAGATAAGTCACCGAACGGCGCAAGGCGCCGCCGACGCGCTGATGTAGCGCGATCTGCGCGGCGGCCGGGATTTTGTTGTCGAGCGCGTTGATGCGATTGACCAAATCTTCCAGCTCGAAGATGCGACGAGAGGCTTCGAACGCGCACGCGACCGTGACGGTTCGCGCACGCGAGATTTCCTTGATCCGATCCACAAATGAAGGTCCGCAGCGATTGACCAGATCGTTCGCCAGACGCGTCGCGATGATTTCGCGGCGTAGACGGTGATTGGCCATCTGGCCTTCGAACTTCCACAGCTCACGCGGGAAGTACGTCTTCAGCGATTGGTGAAACGCCGGATCGTCCGGCGCTTTCGATGCGACCACGGCGTCGAACAAGTTGATCTTCGAGTACGCGACAAGCTTCGCCAGCTCCGGACGCGTGAGGCCGAGTTTGGCCGCGCGCAACGCGGCGATTTCACTGGCCGGCGGCAGGCCCTCCACCCGGCGAGAGAGCTTGCCTTCGGTCTCAAGCCGCTGAATGAAGCGCTCGTGGCTATCGAGATCGTTGACGGCGCTCGATTGGGCAATCGAAAGCGCGCCGGTCTGATCGTAATTGTTTTGCAGAACCAATGCGCCGACTTCGTCGGTCATCGATTCCAGCAGATTTTCGCGCTTGTCTTCCTGCAACGCACTGGTGCGGATGATCTCCGCAACCAAAATCTTGATGTTGACCTCGTGGTCGGACGTATCGACGCCAGCGGAATTGTCGATCGCATCTGTATTGATGCGCCCGCCGGCGCGCGCGAACGCGATGCGTCCCTTCTGGGTAACGCCAAGGTTCGCGCCCTCGCCCACCACTTGCGCCTTCACGTCCTCCGCATCGACACGAAGGCCGTCATTGGCCTTGTCGCCGACGTCCGCGTTGGTTTCGGCGCGCGCCTTGATATAGGTGCCGATGCCGCCGAACCACATGAGTTCGCATTGCGCCTTTAAGAGCGCTGTCATCAGCTCGCTCGGCGTCGCCTGCGGCTTTTCGAGGCCGGTGAGCGCGGCGATTTCAGGGCTGATGTCGATCGTTTTCGAACTGCGTGAGAACACGCCGCCGCCCTTGGAGATCAGCTTCTTGTCGTAGTCTTGCCAGCTCGTGCGCGGCGTATCGAACAGTCGCTTGCGCTCGACGAAACTCTTCTCGCAATCCTTCGGATTGGGATCGATGAAGATGTCGCGGTGATCGAACGCGGCGAGCAGACGGATTTTGCGCGAGAGCAGCATGCCGTTGCCGAACACGTCGCCAGACATGTCGC
>JADLHI010000333.1 GCA_020848895.1 Hyphomonadaceae bacterium | reverse complement strand
CTGCTTCGCGAGAGCCTTATCGGCGGCGCCATCGATGCCGGCCTTGGTCACGAGCAAACCGGCGGCGACGGAGATGATGAGCGCCGGGACTTGCGTCACCAGTCCGTCGCCGACGGTCAGCAGCGTGTAGGTCTTGCCGGCCTCGGCGAAGTCCATGCCGTGAGACATGGTGCCGATGATGATGCCGCCGATAATATTGATGAACACGATCAACAGGCCGGCGATCGCGTCGCCGCGCACGAATTTCGAGGCGCCGTCCATGGCCCCGAAGAACGAGCTTTCGTCCTCAAGCGCTTTGCGGCGTTCGCGCGCTTGTTGCTCATTGATCAAGCCAGACGAGAGATCGGCGTCGACGGCCATCTGCTTGCCCGGCATCGCGTCCAACGTGAATCGTGCCGCCACTTCCGCGATACGCGTCGAGCCTCGTGTGATGACGACGAAGTTCACGATCACGAGGATTGCAAACACGATGACGCCGATGACGAATTCGCCGCCCATCACGAACTGAGCGAATGCGGCGATCACTTCACCGGCCGCATGCTCCCCGGACTGGCCGTTCGAAAGAATAAGGCGCGTCGATGCAATGTTGAGCGCAAGTCGGAACAGCGTCGCCAACAGCAACACGGATGGAAACGCCGTAAATTCCAGCGGCTTCTTGATCATCAGCGCCGTCATCAGCACCAGGATCGAGAGAATGATCGAGATCGCCAGCAGGAAGTCGAGCAGCACCGCGGGCAGCGGCACCAGCATGATCGCCAGAATGCCAAGCACGCCGACGGCGAGACCGATCTCGCCGCGCATGACAAAGCCACGCAGCGTACCGAACGAAAAATCAGCGCCCCGCGGCTGTGCTGCGTCGGTCATCTTCCCCACCCCGTGAGGGGAGGGGGCAGGGGGTGGGGTGAAGCGCTAGGCGCTAAAGAGACACGCGAACGCAAACGAGGCTCTAGAGAGTAAGGTTCACCCCGCCCCCTAGCCTCCTCCTCTCGAGAGGAGGGGGAATATGCCAGCGCTTCGCTCATCAAGCTGCTTGCCCGGTCGGCGGCGGCGTGATGCGCAGGCCTTCGTCTGAGTATTGCTTCAGCTTGTTGCGCAGCGTGCGGATCGAAATGCCCAGAATGTGCGCCGCGTGTGTGCGGTTGCCGAGGCAATGCGTCAGCGTTTCCAGGATCAGATCCTGCTCTACTTCCGCCACTGTGCGGCCGACAAGATTGCGCGCCGCCACTTGCGCTGCCTCGATCGCGTCGCCCGTCGAGTCGCGATGCCCGACTGGCGCGCCGTCCGGCGCGCGGATCGCATCGGCGCCGACATCTTCGCCGTTCGCCAGCAGCACGGCCCGGTGCATCGCATTCTCGAGTTCGCGCACATTGCCTGGCCAGCGATGCTCCATCACCTGCGCCAAGCCATCTTTCGAAAGCTGGCGAGCAGGGCGGCCGTTTGAGCGCGCATATTTTTCGATGAAGAACTGCGACAGCGCCGCCAAGTCCTCCTTGCGTTCCCGCAGCGGCGGAATGCGCAGGTTCACCACGTTGAGGCGATAGAGCAAGTCTTCGCGGAACTCGCCGGCGCGCACCATTGCATTGAGATCGCGGTTCGAAGTCGCCAGCACGCGGATATTCACCGGCACCGGCTTGGCGCCGCCAACGCGATCGATCACGCGCTCTTGCAAGGCCCGCAGCAATTTCGACTGCAGCCGCAAATCCATTTCCGAGATTTCGTCGAGCAGCAGCGTGCCGCCATCGGCTTCCTCGAACTTGCCGATCCGCCGCGCCACCGCGCCGGTGAACGCGCCTTTCTCGTGCCCGAAGAGTTCGGACTCCAAGAGCTGCTCGGGGATCGCCGCGCAATTCACCGCGATGAACGGCTTGTCGTTGCGCTTCGACTTCTTGTGCACGTAGCGCGCCAGCACTTCCTTGCCGACACCGCTCTCGCCCGTGATCATGATCGAAGCATCCGAGCCCGCGATCTGATCGGCCAGCGTAACCACTTGTTTCATCGCCGCGTCCGCCGCGATCAGCGGGCGCTCGTCATCGCACACCGCCGCCAGCACCGCCGCGATCAGCTCCGCATCCGGCGGCAGCGAAATGTATTCGCGCGCGCCTGCGCGGATCGATTTTGCCGCGACCATCGGATCGATGCCGACGCCGGCCGCTACGATCGGTACGACGATGTGCTCGGCCTCATTGGCCGCGATCAAAGCCGCGATATCGAGGCGTGCATCCACCATCAAGAGATCGGCGCCGCGCCCAGCGCGCAGCGCGCCTGTCGCTTGCTCGATCGTGTCCACGTGCGCGACCTTCGCGCCGAGACCCATGGCGATCTTCGTGGCGGCGGAGATTTGTCCTCCGAGCGGGCCGACGATCAAGAGGCGCATGGGATACTCCAGGTGTTCGCGTTGAGTTTTCTTCCCCCGTTCACGAGGGAAGTGTCGTTGGCGAAGCCAACGACGAAGGGGGCGCAAGCGCGCAAATGTCCGGTGATGCGGCGCGCCGCCCCCTCAGTCACGCTTCGCGTGACAGTTCCCCCGCTTGCGGGGGAGCAAAGGAGTGTGCGCCAGCTCACGCCGTATCTCCGTCCTTGATGATTTCCGTCATCGTCACGCCGAGCCGGTCGTCGACGACGACGACCTCGCCGCGCGCCACCAAGCGGTTGTTGACGTAAATATCGATCGCCTCGCCAACCTTGCGATCAAGTTCGATCACCGAGCCGCGGTTCAAGCGTAGCAGCGACGCGACTTCCATGTTCGCGCGCCCGAGCACGGCCTGAATGTTCACCGGCACATCGTAGACCGCCGCAAGATCGGCGGCGCTGCGCTCGATGCCGTCAGCGGGCAGGGCCGCCTCCGGCGTCGGTTGGAATTCGTCCAGCTTCATGTCGCTCATAAGTGCGCCTCGTGTGGCGCCGCTAATGCGGCGTCGATCAAGTCTTCAATGCGTCGCGCCGCGTCGGCGGGATCCATGGCGATCACGCCGTCGGACCAATCGATCACGACTTCGCCGATCTTCAGGCCAGGCTCCGCGCGCACCAGAACCGCGCTCGCGTAAGCATGCGTTTCGCACATCTCGGCGATGCGCGGTTTCAATTGCTCGGCCATGTCTGCTGGCAATTTCACGACCAGGCGCGGTTGATGTCGCAACGAGTCCATCGCGGCTTCGATCGCCTGCGCGGCGCGCTCAATGCCGAATGAGTCGAGCGCCGCACCCGCGATTTTCTGCGCCGCCGCCAGCGCCACACGCGCGGCCTCGGCACGCATCGATTGGCTTTCCGCGTTCAACCTCGTCAACACCGCTGAGGCAGCGTCAGCGATAGCTTCCAGCGCCGCTGCCGTGCGCCGCTCGGCTTGCGCCGTCGCGTCGTTCTTGCCGCGCTCATAACCGTCGCTGTTTGCCGCCTGCACTTCCTCAGGCGTGATCCGTTTCGGCGGCTCGCGCATGATCTCGCCATCCGGCGTGAACTCAGTGTCGAAGGCGTATTTGCGGATGTTGCTCATCAGTAGATCAGCTCATCTTCTGACTTGCCGTCCGAGAGCACGATCTCACCGCGCGCCGACAATTCCTTGGCCGTCGCCACCATGCGTGTCTGCGCGGCGTCGACGTCTTTCAGGCGCACCGGGCCCATCGAGGCCATTTCGTCCTTCAACAGCTTGCCGCCGCGTTCGGACATGTTCGAGAAGAACAGATTGCGCAGCGTATCGGACGCGCCCTTGAGACCCAGCGCCAAGTCGCTCTTATCAACTGCGCGCAGCAGCGTCTGGACGCCGCCCGAATCCAGCTTGCCGAGGTCTTCGAACACGAACATCAGCGCCTTGATGCGATCGGCGCTCTCGTTGCTTTTGCCTTCGAGGGCGCCCATGAAGCGTGACTCTGTCTGGCGGTCGAAATTGTTGAAGATTTCCGCCATCAGCTCGTGGCTGTCGCGCTTCGACGTCCGCGCCAGGTTCGACATGAACTCGGTGCGCAGCGTCGTCTCGACCTTCTCGAGGATATCGCGCTGCACCGGCTCCATCGCCAGCATGCGCATCACGCATTCCGCCGCGAAGTCCTGCGGCAGCTCCGCCAGCACTTTCGCTGCGTGCTCGGGACGCACCTTCGCCAGCACCACCGCGACCGTTTGCGGATATTCGTTCTTCAGATAACTCGCCAGCACGGTTTCGTGCACGTTGCCGAGCTTGTCCCAAATGTTGCGCCCGGCCGGACCTCGGATCTCGTCCATCAGCCCATCGAGCTTCTCCTTGGGCAGAATTTGCGCGAGCATCCGCTGCGTCTGGTCTAGCGAGCCCATGACGGAGCCGGCCCCCGACATGCGATTTACGAACTCATGCACCAGGGCTTCGACGACGGAGGAGGGCACCATGCCGAGCCCGGCCATCGCCTGCGAAACTTCCTTGATCTCTTCCTCATCGAGCAGCGACCACAACGGCTTGGCGTCTTCTCCCAGACTCATCAGCACAATTGCGGCCTTCTCTGCGCCGCTGTAGCGCGAGAGATCTGGCGCCCCTGCCGGGACGGGAAGGTTTTCGCTGGCTTTTGCTGGCGCTGCCATCGGTTAAATCGCGTTGTTGAGCCAGCCGCGAATGATCTGCGCTGACTCATCTGGATGTTGAGTGACCACTTCGGCCATCTTCTTCACTGAAGACTGGCGCATGCGGCCGCCGATTTCTGCGAGATCGATGCTCTCCTCGTCGCCGATGCGGGGCGGTCCCGGCAACGCCGCGGCGCCGCCGCCGATGGGGCCGGGCAAGATGGACGCGCCGCCGCCAGCCGCCGCCGCATTGGCGCCGCCGCGGATCAAGCCGCTCACCAGCGGCCGCAGCACGAAGAACACGAATGCCAACGCCGCGATCAAAGATGCGACGATCTCGACAATGCGCATCACGTCGAGATTGCCGAGAAAGTCGAACATGCCTGGCGCCGCCGCCGCCTCATTGCCTGGCGTGAGGCTGGCGAACTGCGTGTTGACGACCTCGACGACGTCGCCGCGCTCTTGATTGAAACCCACGGCCGAGCGCACCAGCGCCGTCAGCCGCTGCATCTCTTCCGCCGGACGCGGCGTATAGGTCGCCGCCGCGCCGTCGGCGCCTGGCGCCATCGTGCCGTTGACCGCAACCGCTACCGAGAGCCTGCGAATACGGCCGCCTTCACTGACTTCGGTGCGTGTCGTGTTCGAGATTTCATAGTTGACGGTTTCAGAACTCTGGTTGTTTTCGTTCTGCGGGCCGTTCTGCGCGCTGCTGGCGTTTGCATCGGGTACATTCGCGCCCGCCGTCGTGCCGCGTGCGCTTTCACCGCTGCGGCCGGTCTCTTCCGAGGTTTGCGTCGAGCGGACCACGCGGCCTTCGGGATCGAATGTCTGCCGCGTCTCGCTGACACGGTTGAAGTCCATCTCGGCTGTGATCTGCACCCGCGCATTGCCCTGGCCGACAATGCCTTCAACGATATCGGTCACCGTGCGGCGGATGCGGTCTTCGGTGGCGACTTGACGCGCATCGATGCCTTCGGCCGCGCCGTCTTCGCCGGATTGCGCCGCCGCGAGCAGGCGGCCGGTCTCGTCAACGATGGTCACGCGGTTGGCGCTGAGGCCTGGCGTCGCGCTCGCCACCAAGTTCCGAATGGCGCGCACTTGGCCCGAGGTGAGTTCATCGCGGCGCAGCTGAATGACGATTGACGCTGTCGGCTGCTCGGCATCGCGCGAGAACAGCTGCCGCTCCGGCAGCACCAAGTGGACGCGCGCCGATTTCACCCCATCGAGCGAACCGATTGTGCGCGACAGCTCGCCTTCGAGCGCCCGCAGGCGATTGATGTTCTGCTGGAACTGGGTCTGCCCGAGCGCATCCGGCTCGTCGAAAATCTCGTACCCGATTGAGCCGCGCGAGGGCAGGCCATCGGCTGAGAGCATCATACGCGCATTGAAAACTTCCGAGCGCGCCACGTAGATCGAGCCGCCGTCTTCTCTGATCTCATAGGGGATGTCCGCAGCTTCGAGCCGCTGCGTGATCTCCGCCATCTCGCGCGTCTCGACGCCCGCGAACAGCAGCGCCTTCGGCTCACCGCCGATGCGGAACACCAGCGTGAAGAGCAGGGCAGCGACGACGGCGGCGATGCCAAGCATCGCGAACAAACGCGTCGGGCCTGCCTTCAAGAGTAGTTGAGTAAAGTTCACGCCAGCCCTCTGCACGCACGAAGAGAGCTGCCCAGAATCACTGGGCAATTCTCACCGGTGGGCAGAATTTGCCGGGCCGGGAGTGAAACAAGCGTTAACCACGTTGGTGCGCTTACAGCGCGCCAACGCGCCCCGGTCCTGAGCCTAGAACAAGAAGTGGGTCCGCACCGCCTTCGACAAGCTCAGGCTGACGCTATTTTGAAACCGGCGTCAGAATCGGCGTCAGCCTGAGCTTGTCGAAGGGCGCCGCCGCGGGCCCAGAGCCAAGACGCGCAAAGACCCCCGCCGGGGAAGAGCGGGGGCCTTTGAAAGCCTTGGTACTTACAGGTCGGCTGCCACAGCAGCGCGGCGTCTGTTAGACGCCGGCCGCGCGGTAGTGCTGGATGCGCGTGGTGCGCAAGCCAGGGAGGCCGTGCTTCTCGATGGACTTACGCCAGCCGTCGAATTCCTCTTCGGAGAGGCCATAGCGCTGGCAAGCGTCTTCCATAGTGAGCAGGCCACCGCGAACCGCAGCGACAACTTCTGCTTTACGGCGGATGACCCAACGGGTCGTTCCCGGCGGCGGCAGATCGTCCAAAGTGAGGGGATTCCCATCGGGACCCATCACCACCCCATCATATCGGCGTTGCTTCTGCATGCGCCTTTCTCCTTCTTAGCAACCCACCATAACTTGGATCGCTAAAGAAACGGCTAAGACGCGAATCGAATTGGGCGAAGAAGCGTGTCTCGAATTAGAACATGAGTCTCTTACTCATTTCTTATCCGAGCCACGCTTCAACCTAACGTTTGATCATCAAAAGCTCTTCGAGCATCTGGTCCGCCGTGGTGATGATCCGGGAAGCTGCGGAGTAGGCGCGCTGCGTAGTGATGAGGTTCGTGAACTCGGTCGCAAGGTCGACGTTCGACGCTTCCAACGCACCCGAAACGATCCGGCCCGCGCCGCCGGCGTTCGACGAGTTGATGTTGTAGAGACCTGATTCAAGCGTCGTGCGGAAGGCGCCGCCTTGGTCGGCTTTGAGGCCGTTCGGGTTCAAGAACGTCGCCAGCGGGATCTGGTAGAGCGCGCGTGCGCGGCCGTTCGAGAATTGCGCCGTCAGCATGCCGTCGCCTTCGAGCACGAGGCCAACAAGATCGCCCGGCGGCACGCCGTCCGCCGTCACCGAAGTGACGCCGAAGCTGTTGGCGAACTGCGTCATGCCGGTGCTCAGGTTGAGCGTGACCGGTTGATCGGCCGCGCCGGTGGAGGTCGCCCAGTCGATGTTGAAGGCGGCATCGAGATCTTGAACGGTGGAGGCTGTGCCGTGGCCCGCAACGCCGGCGACCGTACCGTCCGTGTTGAAGGTGAGGATGCCGGCCGCTAGCACGCCGCCATTGGCGCCGCCGCCGGTGACGTTCGTATTCGGGCGCGCATAAGCCTCAACGCGCCAGGTGTTCGGCGAAACCTTCAGGAAGCCGAACGCGATCGTCCGCGGCGCGCCCAAGCTATCGTAGATTTCGAGCGAGCTTTCGAAGTGCGGCGTGATTGTGCCTGTCGCCAGATCGCCCACGTCATATGCGCCTTGCGCGTTTGCGTAGTCCGTTTGACCAGAGTTCAGATTGGCGTTGAGGCTTACGTTCGCTGTCGGCTCGGCGAGACCGCCGACGCCTGAAATGTTCACCGGCTCGATCGCCGAGAGCGAGGTCGGCGAGGAGGTGATGCTGCCGTCGCTGCCGACCGGCCAGCCTTGCAGGAACAAGCCTTGCGCGTTGACCATATAGCCATCGGCGTCGATCGTGAATGAACCGGCGCGCGTAAACAGCACCGAGCCGCCGTTCGAAAGCTGCTGGCTGTTCGACGATACGATGAAGAAGCCGTCGCCCGAAATCGCCAAGTCCGTTGTCGAGCGTGACTGCTCGAGCGAACCTTGCAACGAGATCTGCTGGCGCGTCAGCGGCAACACGCCGCCGGCATTGTAGGTCGTGTTCGAGTTTTGCGCGTTGACCAGCGCCGAGAAATCGACGCCCGAGCGCTTGTAGCCAACCGTATTCACGTTGGCGATGTTGTCGGAGATGACGGCCAGGGCGCTCGAATTGGCGGTGAGGCCAGAAACGCCCGCACGCAATGCGGTATAGATAGACATGTGTCCCAGCTCCATCGCCGCGTGCGTCCCACCGAACGCGGCAAAAAGGTTGTCGTTACTGATGGAGCGCTTCTGCGCGTGCAAAGCAGCCGCATTCGGCGGCCGCTTGTCACTCAGCCGTTTTCAAGCACCGAGCGGATCGTACTCAGTTCGCGTGTGCCGGACGGCGTGATGACGACGGGCGTGGTTCCCGAGAAATCCACGCCCATGATGGTTTCGCGCACGGAGACAGTCGGCG
>JADLHI010000332.1 GCA_020848895.1 Hyphomonadaceae bacterium | reverse complement strand
CGCTACATGGGCAAGCTCTTCAATCCCGAGTTCCTGCGCGCGCAAGGGCTGCCGACGCCGCCTTGGATGCCACAATAAGCGACAAAGGCGGCTTGAGGCGGCGCGTCCTGAGCGCCTAAGCTCCCCGGCAAATCAGTTGGGGACACGACCACATGAATTTTCGCCATCTCCTGTCCGCAGGTGTGATCGCACTCGCGGCGTGCGCGACGTCCGACCAGAACGCAGCGCCGGCCAGCGACATCGCCGCGTTCCAGCACGCGCCGCTCTCGGCCGAAGCGTTGCTCGAACACGTGCGCGTGCTGGCGTCGGATGAATTCGAAGGCCGTGCGCCCGGCACCAACGGCGAGCGGCTGACAATCGAATACATCGAACGCGCCTATGCAGCGGCCGGCCTTGAGCCAGGCGTCACGCTGCCGAACGGTCAGCGCTCTTGGGTGCAGGAAACGCCGCTCGTCGCCGCGACGCTGACCACGCCCCCGACTTTGACGATCAGCGGCCGCGACGGCGCTCGCAATTACACCTACGCGACGCAATTCTCGGCCTGGACGCGCCGCCTCGATCCCACCGTCGATATCCAGAACGCGCCGCTTGTGTTCGTCGGCTACGGCATCAATGCGCCGGAGCTTGGCTGGAACGATTACGAAGGCGTCGACATGCACGGCAAGATCGCCGTGATCTTGATCAACGACCCCGATTTCGAAACCGGCGACGATCGCGGCTTCGGCGGCCGCGCCATGACGTACTACGGGCGCTGGACCTACAAATTCGAAGAAGCCGGCCGCCAAGGCGCCGCTGGCGCCATCATCGTTCACGAAACCGCGCCCGCCGCCTATCCGTGGGCCGTCATTCAATCCTCAACCGGCAGCGCCCGTTGGGACATCGTGCGCGAAGATCGCGGCGCCAGCCGCGCCGGCTTCGAAGGTTGGATGACCAACGAAGTCGCGATGGAAACCTTCCGCCGCGCCAATCTGGATTTCAGCGAACTGAAGTCGCGTGCGCAGCGGCGCGGCTTTCGTGCGGTGCGCATGAATCTCAACGGCTCGATGCGGCTTGAAACGCGCGCCGAGCAGCGCACCTCCTACAACGTGATCGGCGTGCTGGCGGGCACGCAGCGCCCTGACGAGACCATCATGTATTCGGCGCACTGGGATCATCTCGGTCGTTGCCCGGCGATCGATGGCGACGACATCTGCAATGGCGCGCTGGACAACGCGACCGGCGTCTCGGCGCTCATCGAACTGGCGCGCCGCTTCCATGCCGCGGGCCGCCCGCAACGCACTGTCGCCTTCGTGGCGCTGACGGCGGAAGAGCAAGGTCTGCTCGGCGCGCTCTATTACTCGCAGCACCCGGTCTTCCCGGCGCGCAACACGGTTGCGGCGATCAACATGGACGGCATCGGCAATGCCGGGCGTACGCGCGATGTGGAGATTGTCGGCATCGGCAAGAGCGAGATGGACGATCTCTTCACCCAAGCGGTGCAAGCGCAAGGGCGGCGCGTGACGCCGGATTCCTCGCCGGAGGCCGGCTACTTTTATCGCTCCGACCACCTGCATTTCGCGCAGATCGGCATTCCGGTGCTCTACACCTCGAATGGCGTCGATATGGTCGAGGGCGGCACGGAGCGCGGCAACGCCATCAACGCCGCTTATGTCGCCAACAACTATCACAAGCCTTCCGACGAAGTGACGGACGATTGGGACATGAGCGGGGGCGCCGAAGACCTTGAGGCGCTCTACGCCGTCGGTCGCCGCTTGGCGGACGATTCCGAATGGCCGCAGTGGCGTGCGAACGCGGAATTCCGCGCCGCGCGTGAAGCGTCACGGCGATAAGGGATAACGCAGCACGGAGGTTGTTGAGGGCCGGTCACGCGTTCTAACATCGCGCGACCGGTCGGAGCAGCACTCGTGCAATCGCGTCGCAACATCATTCTCGGCGCTGCTGCCGCGGCGCTGGCGCCCAACGCCTTCGCGCAAACCGGCGACCTTCATTTTCTTGTCGTCGGTGATTGGGGCCAAGCGTCCGAACCGCAACGGCAGGTCGCTGGCGCAATGGCGCAGGTCGCCGGGCAGGGCGGCGCGCGCTTCGTCATTTCCACCGGCGACAATTTCTATCCACGCGGCGTCGGCTCGGTGAGCGATCCGCAATTTCGTGACGCCTTCGAGGAAGTTTACGCGGCGCCGTCACTGCAAGCGCCCTGGTACGTGGTGCTTGGCAATCACGATTATGAGGGCTCGCCCAACGCCGAGATCGCCTATTCGAGCCGCAGCCCGCGCTGGCGAATGCCGGCGCGCTATTGGGCCGAAGGCATGAGCGCCGGCGGTCAGTCCGCGACCTTCTATTTTCTCGACACCACGCCGATCTCACGGCTCACCAACGCCGCCGCGCACGTACCGCTGCTGGGCGCCGCCGGTGAAGCGCGCGAACAATTGCGCTGGTTCGAGGAACGGCTTGCAGCCGACCGTTCGGATTGGAAGATCGTCGTCGGTCACCACCCAATTCTATCGAGCGGCAATCACGGTGAATCGCCCGGCGTCGTCGAGCACATAAAGCCGTTGTTGGAACGCTACGGCGTGCAGGCCTATTTCAACGGCCACGAGCACGACCTGGAGCATCTGACGGAGCAGGGCGTTGACTACATCTGTTCCGGCTCTGGCGCGTTGTCGCGCCAGATCGACGCTGTGCCGCAATCGCAGTTCGCTTACGCCGATGTGGGATTTGCGAGTTGCGTTCTCGGCGCGGATGTCCTGACCCTCCGCTTTCACGATGCGAGCGCCGCCGTCATTTACGAAACCCAGATCGCGCGCGCCTAATCGTCACTGTCTTCGCCGAACGACCATTCCAGCTGCAGGCGCAATTGACCGTCCGCATCGGCGTGACCGCTGGCCGCGAGATAGCCAACGTGGAGGCTCACGTCCTGATCGCGCATGCTGGCCAAACGCACTTGTGCGAACGGCCCCCAATAGTGCGCGTAATCGTCAATGTCGCCAAGCTGATCGTCAAAGCCGGTATCGCCAAATCCCTGCACGCCGATGCGCCATGACGGGCTTATCCGATACGAACCT
>JADLHI010000331.1 GCA_020848895.1 Hyphomonadaceae bacterium | reverse complement strand
TGCGCGGTTTCGCGCCGCCACACCTTCAGCGCTTCGAAGAGTTTGGCGTCGGCGCCGTCGAAGCCGGCTTTGGCGGCGCCCTTGGCGTCGCGCGCGCCGCGGCGCTCTTCCTTGCTGCGGCGCGTGGGCTTTGCGGCTTCGCGGATGCGGACGCTGCGTTCCTTGCGGAAGATGGCGCGGACGGCGTCTTCGTCGCCGATCGAGAGCGTCGGGCGCTGATCGTCACCTTCGCTCAGGACGCCTTCGAACAAGAGATGTTCGATAACGTTGCGCCAAATCGGTTCGCCTTGATCGGCGCCGATGCCGAAGGTCGAGCGTGAGGAATATTGTTCGTCGAGTCCGTCGCCGGTGCGGCCCAGCAGGTGATTGACCACGCGCCCGCGCCCGACGCGTTGATCCAGGCGCATGACGGCGGAGATGGCTTTCGCCGCGAGTTCAGTCGCGTCGATCGAGACCGGCGGATCGGTGCAGATGTCGCAGACACCGCACGGCTCGGCGTTCTCTTCGCCGAAATAGCGCCTGACGCCGGCGCGGCGGCAGGTGAGGCCGTCGAGATAGGCAAAGAGCTGGCGCGCCTTTTTGATTTGCACCGCTTTGACTTGCTCGCCGGCGTTGGATTGGTTGGCGAACATGATGGCGCGGCGGAGATCGCTGGCGCTGTAGATGCAAAAGCCTTCGGCGGTCTCGCCGTCGCGGCCGCCGCGGCCGACCTCTTGCCAATAGGCTTCGATGCTCTTGGGCGAGTCCGCGTGGATCACGTAGCGGACGTTGGGTTTATCGACGCCCATGCCGAAGGCGATGGTCGCGACCATGACGACGTCGTCTTCTTCCTGGAAACGATGTTGGCGATCGGCGCGGAGGCTCGCATCGAGGCCGGCATGGTAGGCGAGCGCCGGGATGTTGAGCGCTTGCAGATTGGCGGCGGTCTTTTCGACGTTGTCGCGGGTGGCGGCGTAGATGATGCCGGATTTGCCGCGGCGGGCGCGCACGAGATCGAAGATGCGGTCTTGGTTCTTGGCGCCTTTGCGCTCGGCGCTGAGGATGAGGTTGGGTCGGTCGAAGCTGTCGATGAACGCGCGCGCGTTTTCGAGTCGAAGCTGCGTGCGGATATCGGCTTGAGTTTTGAGATCGGCGGTGGCGGTGACGGCCATGCGCGGCACGCCGGGGAAGCGCTCCGCCAGCTGGCCGAGGGCGCGATAGTCGGGGCGGAAATCGTGGCCCCATTGGCTGACGCAGTGGGCTTCGTCGATGGCGATGAGCGCGATCGGGCAGGTTTCGAGAAAATCGAGAAAGCCGTGCGCGAACAGACCTTCGGGCGAGACGTAGAGGAGATCGAGCTTGCCTTCGCGCGCGGCGCTGAGTGTTTGGCGCCGCGCTTCGCTCTGAATTGTCGAGTCCAAGCGCGCCGCGGCGACACCGGCGCTGCGTAGTGCCGCGACTTGATCCTGCATCAGCGCAATCAGCGGCGAAATGACGAGGCCGACGCCCGGGCGAAGGATGGCGGGGATTTGGTAGCAGAAGCTTTTGCCGCCGCCTGTCGGCAGCACCGCCATCACGTCGCGGCCGTCGAGCACTTCGCTGATGACGCCAGCCTGCAGGCCGCGGAAGTCGTCGTGGCCGAACACACGCTGCAGCGTTTCGCGGGCGGCGGTGAGATCGCGACTCATTGCGAAGTTCATGCACGATTCCTTCCCCTCCCCGCGAGGGGAGGGGGCAAGGGGTGGGGAGAAACTCTCAACTCGCCGTTTGAAGCGCAGTTCTTGTGCGAACGTTCAAACGTCGCGCTTCACCCCGCCCCCAACCCCTCCCCTCAAGGGGAGGGGTTTTTTTGTGCAATCCCAGCGCGCCCATGCAAATCGCGGCTTGGCCGGCCCAGTAGATCATCCAGCCGGCGAAGCTGCGCCAGTATGCGAGCGTTGGGTCGGGATCGTGGTGGAACATGTTCCAGGCGACGAAGCCGTCGGAGATGAAGAAGAGCACCGCGCCGATCATGACGAGGCGGCGCTCCCAGGGCAGCGTGAAGGAGCAGATGGCCATCAGCGTCAGCACGCCGGTGTAAACGGCGAGCGGCGCGAACATCGGATTGTCGCGCGGGACGAGGAGCGACGTCATCGCGAACGCGGCAATGATCACCGCGACGGCGGCGATGAGACGCGGCGGCCGTTTCAACGCCGCGGCAATGCCGATGCCGGCGCGCAGGAAAAGCGTGATGTAGAAGAGGTGGCCGATCAGGAACGCCAGCGCGCCGTAGAGGAATGTATCCGGACTCCAGGCGAGCAGCGCATCACCAAGCGCGCCGAAGAGAAGTCCGGCGGCGAGGAGCTTGTTTGAAGGTGGGAGCGCGGGCCTCCGGCCCGCATGCGCGGCAGGAGCCGCGCGCTCCAACCGACCAATATCAGCGCCGGCCGGCGAGGCGCCGGCGGTCCATATTGCGATGGCGCCTAGGATCACGATGCTGGACGCTTTGAATACTGTGCCGACGATAAAGGGCGGCGCGCCTTCATAGAGCGATGAGCCGTATGCGCCGTAGGCGATGGCGAGAAACGCGGAGAGGGCGAGAGCTGCTGCGCTTGTTCGATTAATTGGCATTGAGACCATGTGCGCGAGAACCAAGTTTATCTTTCCAGCGTTGTTCAGCGGCGATCACGTCAGCGCGCGTTGCGCTCGATGGCGCCGTTTCCAAGATCGAAATCCAGAAGGGCGCCGCCGCTTGCGTTCGCAGGACGTAGTTTCCGCCGTGGCCATCGCGCGCGTAGGCTTGCCAGCGGGACCAGAAGCCCTCTTCTCCAGTGGCTGAGCCGACGTACTGTTTGCCCGTTGCGTCTGACACCAACAAGTAGACGCCGCCGATCGCGGAAAGTGTCGTCGCCCACGACAGCGGCAGAAGATCGAGCGCATCGGAGCGTGCACGGAAAGCCAAGGGTCCGGGGAACGGCGGCTCTTCGAAGCGCCGGCGAAGCTCGATCACGGGCTTGTTCTGATTCTGCGCACGTTGGACCCAGGCGCGCGCGCCTTCACCCCATTCGATGGTCAGCAGACCTCTGAGGGACGAAAGCGCTTCCATGGATTGCAGGGCGTAGACGTTGATCGATCCGGGCGCGAACTCTGTCCCATGCAAGGGACAACGCTCCGGCGCGGCGTTTCGCGTAACCGAACTGACGGCGTAGACACCGGCGAAGAGTGTTTCGCCGTTGGGTGGAACGACGAACGCCGCAATGAGGCCCGGCGTTGAAAACACGTCGCGGGTTTGGAGGCTTTGGTAGCGTTCGAAATCATCGCGCCGTCCGCGCCAAAGCGCATAGGGCGACATTCCGCGCGGACTACGGGCGTCTTGATGGCGCACGAGTTGAACATCGGCCGGATCAATGCCGGCTTCGGCCAGAAGGGTGTTGAAGCGAAGCATCGTCAGTGTGGGCACATATGGAGCGCCGGCGTCCTCGCCGGCAATACCGTTTCAGCGTGTACTGGCGGCGCCAATCGAAGCGCCGGATGCCGGTGAGGACGCCGGCGCTCCATATCAATCTCGCCGCGCCGGCTGCGCGTAGCCCAGCTTTTCGTTCAGCGCGCTCAGCAAATCTTGCGCGATGTCGGCGATCACGCCGCCGGGCGGATAGACAGCCGCAGCGCCCATGTCCTTCAGCGTTTGCACGTCTTCCGGCGGGATGACGCCGCCGACGACGATCATGATGT
>JADLHI010000330.1 GCA_020848895.1 Hyphomonadaceae bacterium | reverse complement strand
CTGAGGGAGGATGTCGGCGCCGGCGATCTCACGGTGCACGACCTGCGCCGGACCGGCGCGACGATGATGGCGGAGATCGGCATCTCGGGCGATGTGATCAGCCGTATCCTCAATCACACGCCGCCCGGACCGCAGGTGACGAAGATCTATAATCGCTTCGACTACGAGCCGCAGAAGCGCGAGGCGTTGGAACGCTGGGAGGCGCACCTGATGTCGATCGTACGCAAGAAGGAAGCTGGCGGAGCTCGAAGCGCGGACTTGGGTTGAGCATCAGGTGTTCTGCCAAACCCGATTAAGGACCTGGGCCGCCAAATGAGCTTTGTTTTCGGGCAGGAATCGACCGTAGTGCTTTGCGACAATTTCCGGAGTGTCTTGGATCGCGTAGCTCGCCTGCTCGAATGATCCTGTCTGCTTCAGAATGTGCGTGGCCAGCACGTCGCGGACGTTGTGGGGGCCGTGCGGAAGAAGGCCAGCAATAGCGCCGCGCTTGGTGTAGGGATTGTAGATGCCGTAGCGCTGCGTGATCCAGCGCCAAGCTTCGTAAAACGTAGTCTGCGAATAGGCCGCATTCTTGCTCGATCGCTTCACCGTCTTCACAAAGAATGTCTCTGGATCGGGCGCTGTTGCGAGCAGGAGAGGGCGGGCCTCCGAGAGGTAGCGGTCGATGTGTTCGTAAAGTCCGCATAAGTCTGGTAGCAGCAGCCGGAACGGTTTCCCCGAGAAGAAAGACGAACCTGCGTTCTTGAAGCTGACGGAGGGGATAAATACCTCCCAACCATTGTCGCGGTCAGACCAACGCAGCTCCCCGCATTTCAAATCTTCCAGCCGGCGCTCGCTCGACGTCTGGACGCCTCGCGCTTTCACCAGGAGCTGGCGCAAGTTCTTTTGCCGAACGCCGAGGTGCAGACCCAGGCGAACCATTAATAGAGAACGTAGAGCCTCCGCAGCGGCCCTCGGATGAACGCGTCCACACGGCGTGAGCCGCAAGATTTCATCTGCAATCTTCTTGTACTCTCCGAGCGGGCTCGCCGCCTCAAGGACAGGCAGGATCGGCTCGAAGGGATCGCGGTGGACGCGCAGAACGCGCTCTAGTTCTTTGATCCGCCTGTGCGCGTGCGCCCGCACCGTTGCGCAGGTCTCTCCCCAATTGTCGCGAAGTGTTTTTATTTCGGAGGCGGCTACGATGCCTTCGACTGGCGTGAGCGCATCGGCCAATGAAGGTGTTTGGCGCAGCCATCCCGTTTCTGGTGCGGTTAGCCCCATCAGCAGACTGAGCATGTCGACCTCCCATGCGGTGAAGAAGCCGCGGCGGTCTGCGCGCCAGCGAATGTACCAATCCCAGATCGACGGAAGGACAAGGAGGGCGAAGCACAGTTTATCGGCCGGCACGCCGCGTCCGCGAATGGGACCGCTTGGGCAAGCCGCTAGAGCGCCGAAGAAAAGGCTGAGGTGTTCAATCTTCTGCGCCGCTGTTTCCGGCCCCCATACGCCGCGCCGCTGCAGGTTGGCGGGCGCAAGTGTCGATGTCTTGAATTCAACCAGCGAACCCAATTCACTGGCTAACCTGGGCGGCGCCGCCAAAGGGTGCGATGCAATGCCCTCATTGTCCGGGCTTCTGGCGCCAAAGCGCAGACCGTAAGGGTGCTTGATCGCTTCGGCCTGAAAGCATCGATAATCTGTCGCGCCAGATACAACGACCCTGCGAACCCATTCGAGGATTTCCGCTCGCTCGCGAGATGGTCTGGACGCGAAATCGGTTGGAAGATGCCATGCGAGGCGCCGCTGCTCAGCGGTCGTGACTGATCTCAGGCCCGGAAAGCATGTGGCGCGGCCCCTATGGGGCAGGAGCGCCCGGAAGTAACCGGCATCTAAAGCGTAGCGTTGTTCAATTCGCTCCACATAGATGAAGCTTTGCGCAAATCGCGGAGACTTCACGCCGCGTCGCCAAGCGGAGATCGTCGAGGGATCTAGTGTTTCGCCGTCGCGGATTATCGCTCGCCAGAGCTTGTCCGAATTCTCGCCATGGCGGCGCATCTGCAGATCGAGCGCCTCTGCAAATGTCTCCGGCTTACTTGTGTTCGGCCAAAGCGGTTTCGCAGGACCGATTTGCATTAGCCGCCGGCGCGATAGTCTCGCGGCATGTGTTGACTGCTTTCTTTTTTGGACGCGTTTGTTCCGCTTTGACGTGCTCGAATTGACGACCATTTTCTTCTCTTCTGGCTCCCGGAGCGAGAGCGACAAGAACCAAGACAACTTGGCCGCTTCGACGCGCCATCTGTTTCGGACACGCATGAAGTTGGGTAAGGTCGAGCAGCGGAGATTCGCATGCGCGTTTGGCTCATTGCTATTTGCTTTGCCGCTTTGCCTGCGGTCGCCTGGGCTGACCCGTGCGAAGGCGCTTTGCCGCGACGGGCAGGCGAGACCTTCAGTGGTCAGGTCCGGTACATTGGTGATGGCGACAGCCTCTGCGTCGGCAGTTCGTCCGACCCGTCCACTTGGATTGAAGTGCGCCTCGCCGACTTCAATGCGCCTGAGCTGCACGCCCAAGGTGGGGAGACCGCCAAGGATGCGCTTGAGCGCTTGGCGATGGGACGGAATGCGCAATGTGTCGCGACACGTGGGCGCAACGGCCGTGTGGTGTCGTACGATCGTGTGATTGCGACCTGTCGAATTGGCGGTCGGCGTATCGGCGACACCCTGCGGGCCGCCGGCGCTCGCGAGGGCGGCAACTAGGTCAGTCGTGCCAGTCGCGCGCTTCCTCTGCGCGCCGCAGGAGGTGGCGCACCGCGATGCTCGCTAGAGTGCCAGCGACGAGCGCTTCTGTCGGAGCCAGCCCCTCGCGATATGCGAACCAGCCAGCGGCTACGCCAACGATAAGTACGGGCGTCCAACGCACCAAGCTGACCGCAATCCAGTAGCCAGCGTCTATCAGTACAAGAGCGATCAGCGCGGCGAGGGCGACGACTAACGCTTCCATGGTAAGGCTCCGGGCTGATCGCGATGCGATTGGAAGGGCGGGCCGCGCAGCTGGGCGCCATAGCGGCGGCGCCGTTCGTATTGCGACAGCGCCTCACCGTTGAGGCGCTTCACTTTCCAAATCGCCTTGATGTCTCGGAGCGTTTTCACTTTGTGGCACTTGGCGCACATGAGCTGATCAGGTTTTGCACGCCGCCATATGTTCGGAGTCGAGTGCTCGCCGATCAGACCTTCG
Source organism: Hyphomonadaceae bacterium (assembly GCA_020848895.1). Taxonomy (GTDB): domain Bacteria; phylum Pseudomonadota; class Alphaproteobacteria; order Caulobacterales; family Aquidulcibacteraceae; genus Vitreimonas. The sequence goes on along the minus strand of JADLHI010000330.1, from coordinate 3,082 downwards.
GTCTCTTCGCAATCGTCGACGCAACAGGCGCCGTTCTGCTTCTTCAGCAGCGCTTCGTACTCGCGCGCGGTCAGATAGAGACGGCTCATGGCGAGACGCGCCTTCTTCGAAAGTTGAAGAGAAGGGCGCTGATGTCTCGACGTGACTGGCTCGCAAACGTTGCGCGCCAACCGGTCCCCAGGTGTGAGAACAAAACAAGCACAAATTGGTTGAGCGTGCAAGAGGTCTCTGCGAGGAGGCTGACCGATACGAGCAGCAGTGCGAGCGCGGCGCGTGGGCTACGAGGAGAAAGTGCCGGTGAAGTTTGGCCAGCTCGGGCGACTGAGCGGGCTCTATTTCGGTTGCACCGGCTGTGCTCGCGGCAAGCTCTTTACGGCGATCGAGCTGTTGAAGCTCTACGGCACAGAGGGACGCGTCGCTGATCTGGCCAAGCGCTTATCGTGCAAGTTCTGCAAACAGCACAGGAAGCGTCCGCCGCGCGTTTATGTGGAGGTCTCGAAGCCGTTCTATACCAAGGCGGAAGTCGCAGCGCTTACCGCGACTGATCTCGATGGGCTTGTGTTGAGCTTGGAGAAGTTGAAGCCGCGCCGGAAGATCAGCTAGGGCGAACCGTGCGCAGGAGCGCACGGACGTGCTCTCGTGAACCGAGCCGCGCTTAGTGAAGCGAGTGACGCGTCTCGGCCCTTTCGGGCTTCGATCGCTTTCGCACCAAGTGTCCGCGGTCGTGTGTCAGTGCTTCTTATCTCTGGGCGGATTGGGGTCGCGGCCCTTTCTGACCGTGTCGGAATCTCTGATCTTCCCATCCCGTCCTTGAATGCGGACCTCGCCGCCGCCTTGCTTCTTCACGATCTCCTTGGCGCGCGCTTCGGCTTGCTTTTGCGTCGGCGCAACCGCGCTTGCGCGCGAAGCGCCAGGCGCTTTCACGGCCCAACCATCGCCGTGCTTTACGACATAGCGATCATTCTTAGTCATGGCGCTGCCTCCTGCCGCCGCTTTGAGCGTGGCGTTAATGCGCGTTTGCCAGCCCGTCCCGGTCGCTTTGAAATGTGAGACGACCTCGCGATCGAGCCGCAACGTCACACTTTGCTTTGGATTTTGCGCGCGCGGGCGGCCCGGTCCTCGCGCCGGCTTCAGCTGTTTCAGCATCACATCTGAGAGTTCGGGGGAGTCTACTGCGTCCCAGTCGCTCTGACGGATGTTATTGGGCTTTCGCTTCGACATAGGCCTTTGCTTCTTTTTTCGTCGCTTTGCGCAAACTAATGATCCTGTGGTTATCGCCGCGCGGCGTATAAATAAGGACATGGAGATGGGCCTTGATCGGGCCGATCGCGATCCAACGCTCCTCGCCGTAATCTTCGCTCGTGTCTTCGACCTCCAAAGCCTCATCCCAATCGAAATCATAGGCGGCGTCGAACGGCACCCCGTGCTTGGCTTTATTGGCGCGCGCCTTGTTCGGGTCCCATTCGTACATTTACGTAACTACATTAATTGACGGTTTCAAGGCGTTCAAGCGGCGATTGGCGGGATAGCTCAGGGCTAATTCGTCCCGGCCGCGTTTTTGCTGCGTCGCGCGGCGATCCAAGCGTCGAGATCGGCAGGGTCGTACCGGACCGCCCTATCCGTCGATTTGACGTATCGCGGGCCTTTGCCGGCGCAGCGCCATTTGTCCAAGGTCGACTTGGAAAGGCCGAGACGCGCGGCCGCTTCGCGGACGTTGAGCAGGAGCGGCGCTGGCGTGGCGATGCGTTGAGGGCGAGGTCGTTGCGCGGCCTGTGCGCGTGGCGCCGTTTGCCTGGACGGTTGCAATACTTGAGCGGCCTCGCCGAAGAGATCGGGTTGCGGCAAGCGCTCTTCTTTGGCGCGCTGCTTCTTCACGGCGGGTAGGGGCGCAGCTGAATGTCTTGGCTGACCAGCACCCGGACGCGTGCGCCAGCGCGTATTCGCAATGTCGGACGCACATTCAGTTCACGATCGACAATGCGCGATCCCGTTTGCGCGGCTTGCTGGGCGGCGGCATCGCCGATGCTTTGAGAGAGTCTGGCGTCGTCTTCGTCCTCACTTTCATTGGCTGTGACGCCAAGCACGGCGGAGATAAGTGACGCGACAACGATTCGCCCAATATGCGCATCATCATCGCCGCTCAGACCGGCGCTGCCGGCGGCGTCGGCGCCGGGCATGGCGCGGAGCGGGATCGACCACCCATTCGGCATGATGAGCCTGTTCCAAACGACCAACAGGCGCTGCTCGCCATAGGCGGTGTCGGCATCGTAGGAGCCGATCAGTCGCGCCCCTTGCGGGATAAGCAATGTCTCGCCGGTGACGCTGTCGAAGACATTCTCGCTCACTTGCGCGATGACCCGCCCGGGCTGGTCGGAATTGAGCGCGGTAATAAGCGCAGCGGAAATCGTGGCGCCTGCCTGAATCGTGTAAGGCGAGCGGGGCGGCGTATAGGTTGCGTCGAGCACGCCGTCGTCACGTCCGCGCTGACCATTGAGGAACCCCGCGCGCCGGCAGGTCTCGGTGAAGCTCTGCGTGACAGAGGGGCTGGCGGCGCCGCGGCGATCTGAAAAGAGAATAGACGAAATGCGCGCCGCCTCGGCTTCCGTTTCAAGCGGCGATGGGCGCGCTGGTTCGTATGTGGCGGGGCTGGAATCGTCGGGCGCCGCCAAAGTTGCGTCAGCAGGAGCATGGTCGCCCCAGAAGTAGTCGCGGCCTTCCTCCGGCGGCTGCAATGTTGCGAGATCATAGTTTGCAGGCGCCTCGCGAATGTTCTCGGGCGGGTTGGCGATTTGGAGGCTTTGTGCGGCGTCCTCGCCGTTTGCGGGCGTCCGCTCGCGTTCCGACAATCCGTTGATGAGGGCAAACGCGATAAGGGCGCCGAGGCCAAGCGCGCCCGCCATCAAGGTCTTGCGCGAGAGCCGCCGAGGCTTTGGCGGCGCGGCGCGAATGGCGGTGATCGGCGCGGGTGAGGGGCGTACTTCTTCGTTCGCGTTGGGTTGGGCGGTGGGCGTCATGGCCGTCTCCCGCGGCGAGGTGGGCGCGGCGCATCCGCATCATCGCGGCTGATGCGCACGATCACCGG